>CAKZPH010000157.1 GCA_937138605.1 uncultured Ignavibacteriales bacterium | reverse complement strand
ATTGAACCTTCTCCTTCAACGCCATTTGTAATTCTGACCACTTTATATTCATATGTTTTACCATTCTCAGTATTTCTATCAATGTACTGCATTCCATAAAAATCAGCAAAATCTGAGTCGAAAATACCCTGAGCAAGGACAGCAAGTTTCCAAGTTCCTTCATCGTCAGGATCGGCTGGTTTATTGTATGTAAGGATGCTATAATATTTCAATGAAGAATCCTGACTAGTTTTAGAAACATCCTCTATTCTTTTAATAGGTGATTGATTTAATTTAGTCCATTGATTTTCTGACAAATCCCGCTTGTAGATATTAACACCTTCAACATTAAAAGTTGAATTTGAAAACCATCTTACATAAACAAATCCATCATCTTTTAATCCAGCTACTACAGCTAAACTCTGGGCATAGTTCAAAGCTTGATAAGAAATAACTAAACTGATTACAAAAATTATTTTTTTCATTTTAATACTCTCAAATTAATCTGAACAATTTGATTTCAATGCAAAGTTGCCATTTTTGTATCGAAGTTTGAGCGTAGCAGAAGCACAAATATCACAACTAAAAATAGGACAAGGATCGAAACAAGCTTCAGCGTGAATTGAACCCGCCAAACAGAATGGATCAGGAAAAGTTGCTTGCAGATTAGCAGTTACAGAAGCTTCTAATAAGGTTTTATATCCTGACCAAACTGATAAATCAATAAACACTCCGATTTTTGCATTACCAGTTAATGTTGCAGATGCAGAAACTTGAAAGGGTGAATAAGTTAAACTACCTAAAACATCAATTCCTCCCCAAGCTCTTCCCCAGCAACCAAGAACCTCTCCCCAGGTTCTATCACCTGTATCAAACGAATATCCTATTCCAAGTACGGATGAATAAGGATAAATTTCAAGAAAACTGGTGTAACCAGATGAACTACATAATAAATTCACATTGATAGGATTTTGTTTAGAGCCTAATTTCACAAACCATTCTTTATCATTTATAACCATCTTAAATTGACCACCCCCGCACAAAGCATTCCAGAAATTTGCTGAAACATTAACTTCTGTATCAAATACTTTTGGATTGGTACTCACAGCAATCGTTGCATTGCCTTTTATTCTTGCATCTTGAGAGCCATATCCTTCAGTTAAAACAAAGAGCTCACCATATAATGCACTTGAAAATCCATTACCAAACATAATTTCAAGTTCTGTTGAACCCCAGAATTTTCTGCCCATATCGGAGAAGGAAGTAATTGGAAGTTTAGCATAGACACCAAATTTATTGTTTTTATCGGGCACGTAATCAGATGAAGAAATTCCTTTACCTGAATGCTTCATTTTAGAATATATTCTACCTCTAAATCCCATTATTCCAATGTCTAAAAATCCCACTGAAATCGGATTACCAAATTCGACTCCTGATTCAACAAACCAATATGAAAAGCCGTTTCCGTTATCAGTTTTACCAATCATAATTTTACTATCAACGACGTAATCGCCAGGATTTTTCATACCTAATTTGGCTTGAGACATAAATCCTTTTCCATAGACAGGATCATTATCGAACCACTTTACTTTTGCATCAAAAGCTGAAGAATTATTCCCAAATTTTACTGGTATATCATCAGTGCTTATTTCACCACTCGCAGGAGGTTCAAGAGCGGCATCTTTACCACCGCTTGTAGTTTTTGGAATTT
>CAKZPH010000156.1 GCA_937138605.1 uncultured Ignavibacteriales bacterium | reverse complement strand
ATTCTTCGTTTTGCTAGTCAAGCTGAAAGTGAAGAAATAAGATCTCGAAGGTCCGAAGAAGCAATTCGTTATTTAAACTTAAGTCCACTAACAGCGCAAATAGTTGCAATCGGTGTTTATGATATAAATAATTCCAAGGGACTGGTGCTTTTTCAAAGCGAATCAAAAGAAAAATTTAAATCAGAAAATGGCGAGTTCACTTTTGCATCAGGAGATGAAAAATTTTTACTCGAGAAATTTTGGTTGATTGTAAAAAATTATAGTAGATTCATCACATTTAACGGAAGAAATTTTGATGTGCCATTTCTTTTGTTGAGGTCAGCAATTCTTCGAATTAAACCAAGCATTAACTTAATGGGATATAGATTTGATTCGAAGTTACATTGTGATTTGCTTGAACAATTTACTTTTTATGGTATTCTAAGGAAATATAATCTTGATTTTTATTGCAAGGTATTTGGTGTAGAAAGTCCTAAGAGAGGAGAAATCACTGGATTTAACATAAATGAATATTTTATTCAGAAAAAGTTTCGGGAAATTGCTGAGTACTGCTGTAAAGACTTAATTGCAACAAAAGAACTTTACTTAATTTTCAAAAAGTATTTAAGTTTTGATCGAAATGAGAGAACCTGAAGTAACATTTGAGCTCGCTCTTCAACACGGTCTAACCGAGGAAGAATTTGAAAGAATTAAAGAGATTCTTGGTAGAAATCCAAATTTTACTGAGCTTGGTTGTTTCAGCGTAATGTGGAGTGAGCATTGTAGTTATAAAAATTCCATTGCATTACTAAAAACATTACCAAGAACAGGTAAGAGATTACTTGTGCAAGCAGGGGAGGAGAATGCAGGACTTGTAGATATAGGTGATGGTCTTGCCATAGCTTTTAAGATTGAAAGTCATAACCATCCATCAGCGGTGGAACCGTATCAGGGAGCAGCCACTGGCGTTGGTGGCATTTTACGTGATATTTTTACAATGGGAGCAAGACCTATTGCAGCTCTTGATTCACTTAGATTTGGTAAGCCAGACGATGCGAAAACTAAATTTTTATTAAATGGTGTAATTAAGGGCATAGGCGATTATGGAAATTGTTTTGGAGTTCCGACTGTAGCTGGTGAAGTGTATTTTGAAGAATCTTACCAGGATAATTGTTTAGTAAATGTAATGGCGGTTGGGGTGGTAAGAGTTGATAGAATAGCGAAGGCAGTAGCAAAGGGAAAGGGTAATCCAGTTTTCATTGTCGGTTCTGCTACAGGAAGGGATGGAATACACGGCGCTACATTTGCAAGTGAAGAATTAACTGAAGAATCAGAAACAAAAAGATCAAATGTTCAAGTTGGTGATCCATTTGCGGAAAAATTACTTTTAGAAGCAACCCTGGAGGTGATTAAAAAAGATTTGATAGTGGGAATTCAGGATATGGGAGCAGCAGGGATTATATGCTCCACAAGTGAAACTAGTGCTCGCGGCAAAAGTGGAATGAGAATTAACCTTGATCTTGTTCCACTTCGTGAGAAAGATATGAATGCTTACGAAATTTTACTTTCTGAATCTCAGGAGAGAATGTTAGTTATTGGTAAGAAAGGTCGTGAATCAGAAATAATTGAAACCTTCAAAAAGTGGGATTTGAATTGTGTTATTATCGGAGAAGTTATTGAGGAAGATAAACTTGAGTTTTATAAGGATGGTAAGTTAAAAGCATTGATTCCTGCAAGTTCTCTTGTTGTTGGTGGTGGTGCACCAGTTTACTATCGTGAATACGAAAAACCTGAATACGTTGATCGACTACAAAGAAAGGATTTTAACGATTTACCAAAAATTGAAGATTTTAATAAGGCAATTCTAAAATTACTATCGTCTCCAAACATTTCGAATAAATCTTATATCTATCATCAATATGATTATACAGTGGGAACTAATACTGTTATTATTCCAGGCTGTGATGCTGCTGTTTTAAGAATTAAAAATACAAATAAGGCAATAGCGGTAAAGACAGATTGTAATGGTCGTTACGTTTATTTAAATCCTAGACGTGGAACACAAATTGCCGTTGCTGAATCTGCTCGTAATGTTGCTTGTACAGGTGCAACTCCAATTGCAATAACAAATTGTTTAAATTTTGGCAACCCGTATAAAAAAGATATTTACTGGCAATTTAAAGAAGCTATTGAAGGAATGAGTGAAGCATGCAAAATTTTTGATACACCAGTGACTGGTGGTAACGTGAGCTTTTATAATGAAAGTAATAACTATGCAGTGTATCCAACTCCAGTGATAGGAATGCTTGGCTTAATTGATGATATAAATTTCATTACTTCATCTTACTTTAAAAATGATGATGATGTAATTCTACTTCTTGGTAAAACTTATAATGAAATTGGTGGTTCAGAATTTTTGAAAATATTTTTTGATAAAGTTGAGGGTGAAATTCCTGATATTGATTTATATTATGAGAAGAGAACTATTGATACTTTACTTGATTTAATTAGACGAGGTTTAATTGTTTCTGCTCATGACGTTAGTGATGGCGGAATAGCTGTAGCTCTTGCTGAGTGTTGTGTAATGAACAGAAAAAAACAAATTGGTGCCGTAGTAAACTTGAATATGGATTTTCGAGAAGATTTCTTTTTGTTTTCAGAATCTCAGTCAAGAGTTATTATATCAGTCAGAAAGAGTGATCTTGAAAAAGTTGTTAAAATTCTTAAAGACTCAGAAATATATTTCAAAGAAATCGGTAAAGTTGGAGGCGATCGATTAATTATAAATGACATAATAAATTTAAGTCTAAAAGAAATCCATAACGCATATTATGAATCATTTGAGAAAATTTTTGGATGAAGAATTTTATATCTTTCCTGTTTAATTTCATACGGGGACAATTAAAAAAAATTTTTGAATGGATCAAGTTTTACATCGTAAACATTATCAATTTTCTCGACTCGCATCATGCCTTTTTGCTTGCAGCTGGCCTTACTTATAACATTTTACTTTGTATTATTCCGCTTGTATTGATAATCTTTTCTGTTCTTGGATACGTCCTTGATTCTCAAGAGCTAATAATTCAGTTAAGTATAATTATCGATGAACTAATTCCTATAACAACTTATTCTGATAAAATAAAAGAAATTCTTTTCGAAAGAGTGAGTGAATTTGTTAATTATAAAGCGATTGTTGGTGCAATAGGGTTAGTCGGG
>CAKZPH010000155.1 GCA_937138605.1 uncultured Ignavibacteriales bacterium | reverse complement strand
CTTATGACGATAACTCCGATGATAGTTATGGCGGCAGTTGCTGCTCTGGTGGTATTTGTGGATGTAATTAAAAATATACTACTTATTTGAATTCAACCAAAGATTGATAGACGAATTTTGTAAGAATAAATCAAAAATTAAGCAATAATCTAAATTCAACAGATTCTCTGAGAAATTAATCAGACAGAATAATCCGTAAAGTGCAATTAAATTTGCATTAGCCATATAGATCTTTATTAATAGATCTTTATTAGCGTAAGTAAGCTTCTATTTTTCTGTAAATAGACTATATTTAAGCTTATATAATTTTAATCAGAATTCAATCCATATTCACTCTTATCAATTCGATTAATCATTCTTCAACTTGCTCTGACTAATTAATGATCGTTGCTATTTTTCTAGAGAACAAAAAACTTTTGTTTAATTAGCAGCCTTATTGAGGTTAACAAAGTTCCCCCTATTTCCACTTACTTAATAGGTGGAAAACTTACAAAGCTTTCTTCAGAAATGGGAATTGGAATTCTGAATTTTATTTTTATTACAGAAGTAACTGGAGTTGTAGACTTATCACGGAAATTTAAACGTAAAGATAATTTATCTCTTTAGATATAAAACAATTTTTTTGAACATAAATTGTCAATTTAGTAATCTAAAGTCATTTGCTTAAAGAAAAATTCGCCATTCTAAATCTTGAATGCATCATTTGTTTTACTTTCATTTTCTATGCAGAATAGATTCTTAATTTTGGCTCAATTTTACAATTAGTACTATTCATATACTGACACCACTAAACTTAATTTTCAAAACAACATATACTTTCAGATTAAAAACAAAACACTCTCTAGGCCCAAAAATTTCCATTTTGTTTGTCATCTTTAACTTTTTTCAATTTAACCCCTTATTGAAATTAACTTTAAATATTTGCTATTTATTTCTTGAAGCAATCTACGCTTTAGATTACATTATATTAAAATAAAACAAAATTTTTAATTTTGTAAAGGTTAGAAAAACAAGAGGTGAACATGTTTTTAATTTTTCTTTTTTCTTTATTGCTATTGCTTAATTTACCTGTCGCAGGAGATGATTCAACCGCCACTGTTGTTGGTCCTGGAATTATATACCATTCAGTCTATAAAAATTCTGTAGGACCTTATAATATTAAAATACTTGAGATTGACATCACACATCCAAAGAATAAAATAAAAGCAGTTTTAGCAAAAGACGTTTTGGGAACGGGATTTGAAAAAACTTCGTCAATGGCAAAACGAAAAAGCAAGAGTGGTCATGTCGTAATTGGCGCTGTAAATGCCGATTTCTTCGGAATTTCAGAACCATACAATCCTTACACTTTTTTGATTGGTTCAATGATAGCTGATGGTGAGTATACTTTTGGAAGAACATCTCTAAGGCCTTCCTTTGCAGTTGATATAAACAAAAAATTAATTATTGAAAATATGGGATTTGCAGGATTACTGGTTACAAAAAACAGATCAACAATAACAATAAATAGTTTTAATGATACTGTTCGAACGAATAACTTAATTCTATACAACAAATACTTTGGCACATCCACTAAAACAAACAACACAGTAACAGAAATCAAACTCCTTCCAATCTCTTCTTTTTCGATTAATGACACTTTAAGATTTGTTGCCATAGAGAAAAGAATTGGTATTGGTAATATGAGTTTTGGTTCAAATAATTATGTTCTTTCTGGAAATGGATTCGCAAAAGCTTTTCTGGATAGTGCGGTAAATATTAATGATACAATTTTGATTCTACTTAATACAAATCCAAAGAGAGGTAACATTTTTACAATGACTGGAGGCGGTCCACGATTAATTGAAAATGGCTCTGTTGTATCTGGACTCAGCACAGATGTTCATCCAAGAACTGCTGTTGGTTTTAATTACGACAGCACTAAGATATTTTTTGTAACTGTTGATGGAAGACAACCTGGATTTAGTGTAGGTATGTCTTTACCACAATTAGCAAATTATATGCTTTCCATTGGATGTTATCAGGCAGTTAACTTAGATGGAGGTGGTTCAACAACAATGGTGGTTAGAAACAGAGTTGTTAATTCACCATCAGATGCTGCAGGTGAACGTTCAGTTGCAAATGCATTAATTGCAGTTAGCGAAATAACTGCATCGGAGGTAATTGACAGTTTTTATCTCAAACCCAGACAAATTTATATCGATTCCACTCAATCAAAAAAAATTGAAATAATTGGAAAAGATATCTGGGGATATGAAATTGAAGTGCTACCTTCAGAACTGCAATGGGAAGTAGTTGGAGTCGACGGATTTGTTGATACCTCGGGATACTTCAGACCTTTGGGAACTGGAAGCGGATTTATAATCGGGAAAATTAAAAATCTCAGAGATACAATTTCCGTCGTAGTAACAGGTGAAAGAATTCCTGTATGGAGTTTTTCAGATGCGGGAAATAATATGCCAACATGGATGTCACCGACTGGAAGCACTGAGAGGGGTTTGGCATATGCTTTCAAAAATGATAATCATAGGCTATACGTTGTTTCCCGACCAAATGTATTGATACTAAATGCACAAACGGGGGATGTTATTGGACAATTAAATATTTCTGGTATAACAGGAGGTACTTTCACATTAAATGATGTGGAAGTCACTGAAGATGGAAAAATTATTGCAGCAAATTTAACAACAAGTGCTTCCACAAGCGCATTTAAAGTTTACAAATGGGATGAAGAAAATTCCACTCCTGAACTTATAATTCAGTACAGTGGAGGAGCGTACAGATTAGGAGATAAAATAACTGTAATTGGTTCATGGGCAGATAACTCAGCTGTACTCTACGCAGGTGTGGGAAACTCTAATAGAATATTAAAATTTACAATGGCAAATGGTCAATTCATTCAAACTCCACAAGAAATAATCCTATCCGATGTAACCAATTACGGAACAAATCCCTCAGTTGCACCAGTAGGACCTGGCAATTCAAACTTTTTTGTAAATGCCACAAGTATTCTACCCAAATTTTACTCACCAGGTGGAACAATTTTAGGTACTTGTCCTGTAAATGTTGTAGCGACCCAGAGTAATGCTATCAGATATTTTGAAAGAGCAGGAAGAAAATTTTTAGTTACTTATCAATATGGATTTCCTAACGAGAACGCTCGAATACTTGAAATAACAAACGGAATTCAAAATGCAACAGTATATGAGACCACCCCATCGCTGGGTGATAATGCAAATAATATTGGTCTTAGCGGCGATGTGGCAGTACGATATTATGGTCGCGGAATTTATATAATTTATGTTCTTGCGACAAATAATGGAATTGGTGCTTTTCAAATTGTAATTGATACAACTACAAGTGTGGAAGAAAAAAATTTTATCCAAGCATCTTTCCATCTCTCACAGAATTTCCCAAATCCATTCAATAACTCGACAAAAATTAAATTTACAATTCCCTATAATACAATTATTAACGAACGAAACAATTTGACCAAAAACTCTATAAGCCATGTATCAAAAATTCCTGTTTCATTAAAAGTATATGATATGCTTGGAAGAGAAGTGGCAACATTAATTGATGATGAAATGACAGCGGGACTCTATGAAATAGATTTCTATTCAGGCAATTTACCAAGTGGAGTTTATTTTTATCAATTAACTGCTGGGAACTTTGTGGAAACCAAAAAGATGGTGTTACTTAAATAATTTAATTCAATTCCAATAATTCGAAGAAAATTTCTTTAGAAATAGTTACCGACAAAAAATTAAAGTCAAATAATATATTGATACTGCTTAAAAGCTTAAAAGAATAAGTTCCAAAGGATGTAATCGAGAATTAGAATTGTTGCGGCAGAAATCACAAAAGAACGAATTGTGGAAAGTCCAACACCTTCAGCTCCACCTTCAGTTTTAAATCCTATATGACAACCAATTAGCGCTGTAACGGCTCCAAAAAATGTTGCTTTAACGATGCCGTAAAAATAGTCATTCAAACTGAAGAAATTTCGAATTGACTCAATGAAAACATAACTAGAAATTCCTAAGAAAAAATTAGAAACTAAATAAGCACCAAAAACCGCAATAACATTCGCAAAAACTACCAGCATAGGCATCATAATTAATGAAGCAAGATAACGAGGCATAGCCAGATATCGAACGGGATTAATTGACATAGATTCAAGAGCATCTATCTGTTCAGTAACTTTCATCGTGCCTAATTCTGCTGCAATTGAAGCTCCTACTCTGCCTGCTATAACTATTCCAGTAAGAACTGGTCCAAGTTCAGTTATAACAGCTCTAACAGTTGCTCCACCAATAAAAGACAACGGTGCTAAGCCCTTGAGCTGGTAAGCAGCCTGCCAGGCCGAAACTCCACCAGTAAAGATAGCAATTATTATAACAAGTGGAATCGAATTCACACCAATATGTTCCATCTGACGAAGTATTAATCTCCTATCCCGAAAAACTCTATACATTCCTGCATGAATCTTAATGAACAAAATGCTCACCTCACCTAATTCTTCCAAAAACCTTAAAACTTTTAAACCAAGTTTTTCTAATAGATTCATCCTGAACATCATCTAATCATTTATTAATCTCTTTCTCAAGCTCTCTGGCTTTACGATAGTATGATTCTGCCGTTGCAAAATTGCCTAATTGTTCGTGACAATATGCTAAACGGCGATAAGTTTCTGGTTTTACTTCATCTTTTAAAGATTTCAAATAATACCAGATTGCTGTAGCATGATTCCCCATACTTTCATATTGTAGTCCAATGTTATAATTTGTTTGAGGCTGTTCATAAACAAAAAAGTTAGGCACTGAATAATTTTTTACTTCCATTGATTCTAGAATGTCCCGTACACTATTAATTTGTATAGCAAAATTTAAATCTTTTTCCATATATGGTTTCGACGAAATGATACCAATTACATCTCCATTCTCATCCAGCAAAGGACTACCTTCCATACCTTTTGTCAATTGACCAGTAAATTGAAAATAAACTTTACCTGCACCAAAATCTCTTTTTGCACTTATAATTCCCTCTGAGAAGGATCTTTCAAATCCACGTGGATTACCAATCGTAAACACTTTATCTCCTACTTTGACATAGTCCGAATTTGCAATACTCAAAAAAGGTAAATTATTATCATCAATTTTATAAACAACTATATCTCTTCTTCTATCAATTTTATACAAAGAAACTGGGATATACTCCTTATCATTGACTTTCAATTTTATATAAGTGCCGCCATCAACAAGATTGTATGTAGTAACAATTTGTCCATCGGGAGTATATGTAAAACCTGCACCTATTCTAATTAAGTTTCTATTCTCATCATAAATATTAATTATAGCGACGGCATTTTTTGTTTTTTCAAAAATTTCATAGCCCGATGGAAATTGTTGTGAATAAAGAGTAGACGAAATAAATAAAAGTATTATCATCAAAATTACTAGTTTGTATTTGCTCATTGTTTTTCCTCAAATATTTTATAATTCAAATTAATTATAATAAAAAGTATTTTCAATTATTTATCTGCAAAGTATGATGATCAAAACTCAATTGATATAGCAAATTGAAAATTATCACTGAGAAATTGGAATGCAAAATATCATTTTCTTATTGAGCGTTTAATTAAAAACTTGAGTCTTTTCATATGAAAATTCTCAATTACTCTACTAAAAAAAATTTAGGTATTAAAGTTTTTCATTTTTCGTTTATTATATGTTTATTAAATTAGTCATTATTAAAATACAAACAATAGGAATGGAGGGTTATGATTGACTTTTTATCAGACGCATTAAATAATCTCATTTCTCCAATGATATTATTTTTCATCTTAGGTTTTATTTCCAATCTTTTAAAATCTGATATAGAAATTCCAATTCAAGTTTCTAAAGCGCTGGCAATTTATTTTATGATTGCTATAGGATTCAAAGGTGGAGTAGAAATTAGCAAAACAAGCGTGGGAGCTGATCTATTTAATTCAATCATCATAGCGTTGTTAATTGGAATAACAGTTCCAGTAATCGCATTTTTGATACTACGTTTTATTGGCAGATTAGATAACACCAATGCAGGTGCAATAGCAGCACACTATGGTTCTGTTAGTGTTGTTACATTTGCAACTGCAATTTCTTTTCTTAACGAGAAAGTATTTTCCTTCAGTGGACAGATGGTTGGAATGATGGCGTTGATGGAGTCTCCTGCTATTTTCGTTTCAATTTTGTTAGTGCGCCTGTTTAACTCCGAACAAATTTCTAATCTTAAATCAAATATGATGGACCTTTTGCGTGAATCCCTTTTCAATGCTAGTATAGTTTTATTATTTGGAAGTTTGCTGATTGGTTTAGCAGTGGGAGAAAAAGGTTTGACTACAGTCAAACCATTTTTAGTTGATCCATTTAACGGAATCTTATGTTTGTTTTTACTTGATATGGGAATGATAGCAGCACAAAGAATAACTGAATTTAGACAAGTTGGATTATTTCTCGGATTGTTCGCAATTCTAATGCCTGTTATTAATGCAACTTTTGGAAATCTTTTATCAAGGATTTTTGATTTACCTGATGGAGATAGATTTTTATTTTCCGTACTTGCTGCAAGTTCATCTTATATTGCTGCACCAGCGGCAGTACGAATTGCCTTTCCTAAGGCTAATCCATCATACTATATAACCATGTCGTTAGCAATTACATTCCCATTTAACATTATATTTGGAATACCTTTTTATTTTTATTTGACAAATTGGATATAAAAAATGAAAAAGTTAGAAATAATAATAGAAGCAGTAGAAAAAAAACGAGTCCGTAGAATTCTCGAAGAATTAAAAGTTAATGGCTATACAATAATCGAAGATGTTCAAGGAAGAGGAAAAACAAGTGCCCGTAGTGCTTCTGAACTCAGCAATGTAATGAAAAATTCTCTCTTTATTATAGTTGATAATGAAGAGATGATCAAACAAATCGTTTCAAGAGTAAAAGGAGAAGTTCTTGCCTTTTACTCTGGGAAAATCTTTTTATCGGACGTGGAAGTGATTGATTGAAAAAAGTCTTTAAATTTTCAATTGGCACTTAACCTTTTTTAATCAAACAATTTCAAATTATTTAATTAGCTTATCTTATTAAATAAATCAGTTACCTGTATAATCACTGGAATGAAATAAAAAAAGAAATCAGGAAATTGAGCACCTGTTTAATAAAACGAAGGCTGGCTTAAAAACAACCAGCCTTTCTGATTTACTATTGTCCACCACCTAAACTGTAAGCACGTTGACCAGTTATGTAATATAGATTTTCTAATTTAATCCAATCAAATCCAGCTTGTTCAATTCTTGAAAGCAATTCTCTAATAGAATTGTGATTGACTGTTATCATATCCGACTTTCTTTCGAACCTACAACGCCAATGGTCCGTGCAAAAAGTCTCAGGAAAACCACCGGGATAAACTAACTGACCACGATTACTGATCATCACAAGTTTAAATTCATCGCCAGCTAATTTATCCAGAGCTTGACCGAGTTCATTTGGGGAGAGATTTTTCTCGTTAAGAAACACATCAACACCAACTAAAACTTTTTCCTGGTCACGCACGTTTTTATATTGTGATTTACCAATTTTCATTGGCGGAACACTTGCATATTCAACTGGTTTAAAATGTTGTGGTCTTTCACCAAGTCGTTCAATTACTGCTTTCGCAAATTCTTTGGTGCCAACTTCTGTGTAATTTGTCTCTCCTACTTCCTTGATCTTTCTTGCAATATCATAAGTTACAACTCTATCTTCGATTGTTTTAAGCCATGCATTATGAACTTTTTCAGCTACGTCATTTTGACCAATATGTAGTAGCATCAGAATTCCAGCGTGTAAAAGTCCAGATGGATTCGCTAAATTTTGATTAGCTCTTCTAGGTGCTGAACCATGAATTGCCTCAAACATAGCAAAATCATCACCTATGTTAGCACTTCCAGCTAATCCAACTGAACCAGCAATTTGAGCAGCCATATCAGATGCTATATCTCCATATAAATTCGGCATAACAATTACATCAAAATCCTGAGGGGTATCAGCAATTTTTGCCATACCGATATCAACAATCCAATGTTCTTTTTCAATATCTGGATATTCTTGTCCTACTTCATCAAAAATTTTATGAAACATTCCATCAGTCATTTTCATGATGTTATCTTTAGTCATACACGTAAGCTTTTTTCTTCCCTGCGCTCGTGTAAATTCAAATGCATAACGAATGATTTTCTCAGTACCTGGTCGTGAGAATAATTTCAAGCATTGCACAACTTCAGGCGTTTGCTGATGCTCAATTCCGGCGTACAAATCTTCTTCGTTTTCACGAATTATTACAAGATTCATCTTCGGATATTTAGATGGAATAAATGGATCATAGCTAATAGCGGGCCTCACATTAGCATATAGTCCTAAGGTCTTACGTATGTTCACGTTTAAACTCTTATAACCCCCACCTTGAGGAGTTGTAATTGGTGCTTTGAAAAATATTTTGTTTCTTCTAAGCGTTTCCCATGCTTCTGGACTTATGCCTGAAGTATAACCTTGCAAATATATTTTTTCGCCAACTTCAATAAAATCAAATTCAAGCCTAGCACCTGCGGCTGTTATAATTTCTAAACAAGCGTCCATTATTTCTGGACCAATTCCATCTCCGCGGGCAATAGTTATTCTTTGTTTTGCATCCATTTTGGACTCCCTATTAAATTTGTTTGTGTATCCTGGTTATTCATAATAATTGTAGTTGCTTTCAAAGTTATTGAGATTAAGTGAAATTAAAAAATTTTCATTCGATAGACCAAAATTGAGTTAAAAAAATTAGTTAATTAGTCTAAATAGATTTACAACTGAAGAAAATCAAAAAGTGATAATCTCAAATCGGGTAATAACAGAAACTTATATTGCTGCATATGCAATAAGAATATTCTCATATGAATTGACAACAAAAGTAGAATATGATCAAAATAAAATTTCAAAAGAAAATCTTACTGACACAAATTATCCGAATCCATTCAACATGAATACAAAAATTTCCTATTACATCCTTCGATTATTTGTAACTAATAAACTTCGATTATCACAGTTGAATATAAGATTTGCGAATACTTAGGTAGAGATCCTGAATAAAAGGTTTTTTATTATAATCAATGTGGATCTTATTTCATCCGAATGGCACGCAAGTAAATATCTATCAGGAATTTATTTTTATAAAATAAATACGAATGAGAGAATGAATTCAAATTAAATGATCTTATTGAGATAAAACTTTGTATTTATTACTGTGATCGGTAAAGACTGAGTTAAAACCCCTTACCAAAATAAAACAGACTACCTGAATAAAAATCCCCATTTGAAATTTGAATTGTGTATAAATATAAAGATGTGGGAAGATTTAATTTATTTATGTTCAATGATAGATTATGTTCACCCGGACGAAGATAACCTTGAAAAACAGACTCTATAAATTTTCCTGAAATATCGTAAAGTCTTATCAAAACAAATTCTGGTTTAACAGGATTAAAGATATTCCTGCTTCTTGAAATTTTTACCTTTACGAAATAATCTTTTATAAATGGGTCTACATCTTCTATTTCTTGAAAAATTTTATCCTTAGGTCTGAGATAAAAATTCACAAGATTCCTGGGAAACAAACTTTTGTAATAAAAAAAGTTACCATGATAATCACCTACGATAAGTTCAGGTCTAGAGTCACCATCAAGATCAGCAAAACCGGGAGATGCGTTTTGTCTAACTTTAACTTCTCGAAAAAGGTCTGGATTTAATTCCCAAAAAGGCCGACTTTTTGTGCCTGTGTTCTCATAATAAATCAATCTTCCATCTCTTCCACCAATCACTAAGTCGAAATCACCATCTCCATCCACATCAAAAAAAGTTGGACGTGCATCATAAGGAAATGAAACTTTTGATATGTATGAATCTGTTCTTTTAAATCGATTATTACCTTCGTTTAGGTAAAAATGGCAATATTTTGGTTCACCGCCACATAAAAGTAAATCTAAATCACCATCATCGTCAATATCTGCAAAAGCAGGTGCACTTTTTTCAATGGTTCTTACGCCTTTAAATAAACTTTCGTTTTCCACAAAGCCGTTTTTAGTCTGAATAAAACAATACAATTTCCCATCGAGTGAACCAGATACTATATCAATCATACCATCTTTATTTAAATCAACAAATACTGGTGTACTAAACGACTTGACAGTTAATGTAGAAAATTTTGTACGAGCTTTTTGAAATATTGGATTTTTTTTTGAACCTATGTTACGGAAATATTGAAATGTGCCAAGGTAATCACCGCTTATTAAATCGTAGTCACCATCGTTATCGAAATCAGCAAACGATACGCTTGAAGCACCACCAGTAATTCTGACAGGTGTAAACAATTCAGGTTCTAATTTAAACAAAGCCTTCTTTTTGTTGCCAACATTTCTATAAAAATAAATTTCGCCATCGGCAGAGCCATAAATCAAATCATAATCTCCATCAGAATCAAAATCAACAAAATACGGGGTTTTCCAATAAGACCTGGTTTCGAAAAAATTATTCAACAAATTTGCTTTTTTCCAGGTAGGTTTATTTTTAGAACCAGAATTAACGAAATATGCAAAAGTATTTTGATCTCTCCCTACTACTAGTTCATAATTACCATCACCGTTAATATCCACAAAAGAAGGAAAAGCATTTAGTCCAATATCATACAAACCTTCAGTTAATGCTTTATCACGAGCGAATTTGGGGAAAGTTTTTCTGCCTTTATTACGGAATCCCACAATCGTCCCTGGAGTTGGTCCACCGAATAGAGACTCACCAATTCCTACGAATAAATCGAAGTCACCATCATCATCAACATCAACAAAAGCAGGTTTGGCATCATTACCTATAAACTTGTTAACCTCAAAGAAAAAATTATCCACTTTAAGAAAGACCGGAAAATATTTATCGCCAACGTTTCTGTAAAATTGTAGGCCTCGAAAAGTACTTATTACCAAATCATAATCACCATCGCCATCAAGATCAATTAAAGTAGGATAAGAAGCGGAGTTATGATATTCTTTCTGATTTACTTCTTTTAATAAATCATCTTCCCTTTGAAATCTTGGATTTTGTATTGTTCCAACATTTCTAAAAAACCAGATGTTGCTCAGAGAAGAGCTACCTAAAAAAAGGTCAAGATCACCATCACTATCAATGTCGCATAAAAACGGTGCGCTAAAACTTATCGCTTGAATTTCATAAGGAGTAAATACTGTATCTATTCTTTTCCAATACTGTCCAAATAGATTTGTAGAATAACAAAGAAAAATTAAGAGATAAAATTTTTTCATGAATTTAATGTTTATTTATCAGCGGAATTACTTATAAAGTTTTCTACAGCATTAGTCACACTTGAAAAGACAGTAAATATTTTATTGATTCTTGTCATCTCCAAACTTGCAAGTACGGTGGGATTTGTTATTACAAGTTTTATCTTTCCGCCAACTGGTAACAATCTTTTGTGGGCAACTACCAAAACTCCAAGAAAAGTACTATCGATAAAATCACATTGAGAGAAATCCACTATAATGCTTCTTTCACCATTATCTATAGCACTGAAAACGATATTTTTAAAGTCATTCGCTAAGTAAATACTTGTTCGGGGATAATTAACTTCTATTAAATAATCGTTATCTAATTTCTTTTCGTTGATACTCATAAATATGTACAAAATTAAAAATTTTTTATCTAGGTTCAACTACTAGTTTTATGATTTAGAGAATCATTAATAAAATTAAGAAGAAAACGAACTGCGAAAATATATTAACCCCAAAAATAATGGATAATTTTTCTTTCACTATTTTATCGTAAATAAGGTGTAATGTAAATGCAATTAAAAACCAGCTTACAAAATTTTTAGTCGGAATTATATCATTATTCCACGCCCAATAATCCAAAATCGGTGCTACTTTTTCCAACGCAATATCGAAAACCACGGCGATTAAACCTGTTAATACATATTTAATTTTTGTGCTAGAAATTCTTTCACTAAGTGCAGTAGCCCCCAAAACCACAACAACCCAATTCAAACCAATGATCAATGGCACATCTAAAAACTTTAACCCCAGGCCATTCCCATATTCATAACTACCAAAAACGAGTCCTGATTTAACACCAATTACTTCAAGAAAAAATGTTAAAAGATAAGAGGCAATTAACCATATCAAGCTCTTTTTAATCCCAATGAATCCGTAGGCAATTACTAAAATGTTAATAGCTAAAAGTGAGATTGGAGTTAAATAGTTAAGTATCTTTTCATTTAAAGCGGTTAAGTGAATTAAAATTCCGATTGAATAAAAGATTGGTATAAAATATAGAATCAGCTTTTTATGAATACCTTCCTTCCTTTCCATTCGAATTCCCGTTTGAAACTTTTATACATTGAAAGTATTCCAAGATAAAGAATAACAATAAAATGAAATGGAGATAAAACTAAATTGTACAAGACATTTTGTGATGAATTTAATGAAATCAGAATTTTTTGTATTAAAACAAAAACAAGAATTAAAAGGTAATCTTTTTCAATAAAGACTAGTAGAAATGGACTGAGATAAATGGCAACAATGAAGGTAAGTAAAAGTGAAAACTTCAAATAGTTTGTTTTAAAGCCATTAAAAAAATTTTTTGAAAAACCTTTTATAGCACTTAATAAATCATCATACATTCGACAAAAAATCCCATCACCGCCGAGAAATGTTTTTATTTTTTCGTTGTTTCGTTTCAGTAAACGGGCTAGCTCCATATCCTCTACAATTTCAGATTTTACAGCATAGTGCCCATTGTATTTAGTGTAAATTTCTTTTCTAAATACAATAAATTGTCCATTGGCCGAAACAAAAGAAGAATGTTTTGCTTTATAAACCAAAATTAGTGGAAGAAACGTCAACAAAATCCAATTCATATTTGGAACAATTAGATATTCACCGATTGATTTCATTACTTGTGTCGGAAAACACGAAAGCATTTTGATATCACTTGTTTTAAATTCATTTTCTACAAATTCAAGCACACCTTCTTTGAGAACAACATCAGCATCCATAAAAATTAGAAGCTCACCTGAAGCTAATTTTGCCAAATTGTAACATGCCCAGTTCTTACCTGTCCAACCCTCTGGTAATGTCCCACCTTTAATGACTTTTATAAAGGAAAATTTTTCAGCATAAGTTTTCATTATTTGAAATGTATCATCTGTAGAATTATCATCATAAACAATCACTTCAAAATTTGGATAGTTTTGTTTTAGGATGGAATCAAGACAAGTTGATATTTTCTTATCCTCATTACGTGCCGGAACTAAAACAGAAATTTTAGTATTGAGTTTATTGTCAAGTTCGTGTGATTCTTTTATGTATAAATTTTTATCTCTGCCCTTCGACTTGAGAAATTTCAACCAGTTAATTGGAAATCTATTTCCTAAGTTCTTTTTAAGTTTTATCCTCGGAGCGGTTAATAAATTAAAGAAACTGATGCTCAGAAAAAGCGATAAAATTACTAAATGAATTGAAATGTAAAATTTCATTCTTAAAATATCTTTAAAACTGCTTCTCTATTGAGTGATTTTTCTTCTAAGATTTTTAAGTTATCAACAAAATCTATCTTCAACTTGGCTAGATTGTCTTTATAATTATGACTATTTCTTATTTCATAAGGATTGCAATAAACATTAGGTTTCATCTCATTTTCAAACTGAATTTTTAAGCCAAGCAATTGAACGTAAAAAAATGACTCAGCTTTATCAATTAATTGAGTTAATCCTTTCTTAAATTCAACTTTGTCAACCGAATAAGGTTCTAAATTTCCTTGGGGAAAAATCACAACAAAGTTTTTCTTTTGGGCGAGAATTTTTTCAGTATATCGCAATGACTCAAGCACTTCTTTTGGTTTTGCAGGATTGATTGAGTATGTCCCAAGGTACTTGAAGAACCAAAATTTTTCCAAGGTATCTTTAAGCACCATCATAAAAATTTTATAATCAGGAAAAAAAATCCGATGTAAAAAATCAACTAAGAATCCATCCCACCATGAAAAATGATTTGGTAGAACAAGAATCGAATTTTCAGTACTTGGTATTGTAAAATGACCAGTCAAATAAAAATTATTAAAAAATGATTTTAATTTTCTGTCAATATAGAAGTTAAAAATAAAACGATGGAATATTGAATGTTTTGCAAAAATCATTTTTGACTCTTTGCAATAAGCTCTGAAGCAATTTTAGCTGACAAAATAACAAGAGCAATCCCACCTCCTGGATGAGCAGTTCCCCCACAAAAGTACAATCCAGAAATTGATGAAGATTTGTTCCTCTGCCTGAAAAAAATTGAAAGAATACTGTGAGAGGCGGGACCATAAAGCGCGCCTTCAACACTGGATGTTAAGAAATTTATTTTTCGGGGATCCAAAATTTCTTCAAATACTATTTTATCACTTATATCAATACCAACCACGTTAGCAATTTTTTTTATCAAGTTTTCCTTTATTTTATTACTTATTTCAATTTCCCTGAATAATTCAATTTTCGAAGGGACATTAATCATAACGAACCAGTTTTCATGATTTTCAGGGGCATCATTCATATTATGCTTAGAAGAAATGTAAATGTAGATAGTCGGGTCATCTGGTATAACTTTATCTCTAAAAATCTGTTGAAATTCTTTCCTGTAATCATTGGAAAAAATTATGTTATGCATCGTTAAGCTTTCAGAATTAATTTTAACTCCCCAATAAAAAACTAATGCTGAACTTGAAAGCTCTAATTTTTTATATCGATTGTACTCCCTTGAATTTACTTTATCCATAAGCGAATAGGTATATAAAACATCCATGGCCGATAAAACAATGTTACTTTCAATTTCATTACCATTTACTAAAATCCCTTTAACCCGCTTATTATTCACAAATATTTTCTCAACTTTAGAATTTTTATGCAGTTTAACCCCAACTTCTACTGCTAATTTTTCTAAAGCTCTAACTAGATTATAAATACCTCCATCTATTGTAAAGCCACCCAAGTTGTACTCAACATGTTGAATAATATTAAATGTAGCTGGAGTTTGATGTGGGTCAGAACCTACATATGTTGCATATCTATCGAAAAGTTGAATCAACTTTTTATTTTCAAAAAAAGATTGATTCATCTCGTGCATAGTTTTGAAGAGTTGAAGTTCGTTTAGATGTAAAAGAGTTCTAAATGATTTTTTATTGAATAGAATTTTTAATTCATGAATTGGATTAATTAAGAATATGTCTGCTGTCAGGTCATATATTCTTTTTGTACTTGAGAGATACTGTTCAAATTTTTTTTGAGACACATTTGAAAAATTTTCAAATTCAGCGAGTAATTTTTCTTTATTCGAGTAGGCAATGAATTCAGAACCATCAGAAAAAAAATACTTACATAAAATTTCAAGTCGATTAATTTTAAGAAAATCACTTAAATTTTTATTGACACTCTGAAAAAGTTCATCGATTACAAATGGCATAGTGATTAGTGAAGGACCAGTATCAAACCTGAACGAATTACTTACTAATTCATTAGCTTTTCCACCAAACTTTTCGTTTTTTTCAAAAAGTTCTACATCAAATCCTTTAGATGCTAAATAGATGCTTGCAGCTAATCCACTAATTCCACCACCAAGAATTAATACTTTATTTCCCATTGCTCTTGAAATAGTTATAGATCAAATAATTAGAACCGGTTAAAACCAGCGAATAGAGAAAATCCTCGATAGGAATAGTAACAAATCTTAAACCTAAATTTTGTGCATCATTATAAAAAACGACTGGAATTGATGTTAAGAAGAAATTGACGATTA
>CAKZPH010000154.1 GCA_937138605.1 uncultured Ignavibacteriales bacterium | reverse complement strand
TGATATCGCTTTTGTGATTGGTGCGAATGATGTCGTCAATCCAGCAGCACGTCATGATAAAAACTCACCAATTTATGGTATGCCAATTCTAAATGTTGATTATGCTAAGACTGTTGTAATCAACAAACGATCTTTGAATGTTGGATATGCTGGTATTGAAAATGAGCTGTTCTTCTATCCAAATGCGTTAATGTATTTTGGTGACGCTAAGGAATCTGTTAATAAACTCGTTCATGAATTAAAAGAATTGTAATTAATATTATAAAGATTACATTAATGCACAAAGTAGGGGCAATTAGATTGCCCCTTTTATTTTTCAAAGTTTCTGATTTTGTAGTGATATATAGAGCTCAAACTCTAATCATTAATGGTGAGAAGGTTTTCAATTAAAAATTCCTGGAATTTTAGTTTTACAATTTGGACATAACCCAGAAACAAGTCGATTGATCAATATACTATGCCAATTACGTTCAATTAATTTTGTTTTGCAGTTTGGACAATACGTTGTTTGTCCTTCTATATCAAAAACATTACCGACATAAACAAACTTCAAACCTGCATTTAAAGCAATTTGGCGTGCTCGCTTTAATGTAGAAGGTGGTGTTGGCGGTTTATCTCTCATTTTAAAATCTGGATGAAAAGCAGTGAAATGTAAAGGTACATCTTCGCCAAGGTTATTTAAAACCCATTCTGAAAGTTGTTTTAGCTCATTATCGGAATCATTTTCATCGGGAATTAAAAGTGTAGTAATTTCAATCCAAACATTCGTTTCTTTTTTTAGCCAGATGAGAGTATCTAGAACAGGTTCTAAATGAGAAAAAGTCAGTTTATGATAGAATCTTTCCGTGAATGCCTTTAAATCTACATTTGCACCATCAATATGATAATAAATGTCTTTTCTTGCTTCATCTGTAATATATCCGTCCGTTACCATCACAGTTTTAATTCCAACTTGATGAGCAAGTTTAGAAATATCAATTACATATTCCCCAAAAATTGTAGGTTCATTATAAGTAAAAGCAATGCTGGGGGTTTTATATTTCAACGCTAAGTTGACTACTCCTTCAGGAGAAACTTCTAGAGCATTAGTATCGTCAAGATGAGCTTTGCTGATACTCCAGTTCTGACAGAACTTGCAACCAAGATTACACCCTGCAGTGCCAAAACTAAGAATTGTTGTGCCAGGTAAAAAATGATTCAAAGGTTTTTTTTCTACGGGATCAATACCAAATCCTGTCGGTCTTCCATATGCAATTGAATATAGTTTACCTCCATGATTTTGACGAACATAACAAAATCCGTACTGACCTACTCCAATTGTGCAGAAACGCGGGCATAAAGTACATAATATTTTGCCGTTATCAAGGGTTTTCCACCATTTAGCTTCAACCATAAGAAATATTCATCATATTTAGTGTTAAAGTGATAAACTTTCAGAAAAGGTGCAAGTGCAATAAAAGTGGACAAAATATTGAATCATTTCCTATAAAGTATGAGGGAGATTAAAGATTAATTCCCGCTTCAAGTAATTTTTCAACTTTATCGAAAGAATCAGCTTCAGAATAAAATCTTAAAATTGGTTCTGTTCCTGATGCACGGATCAAAAGCCAACCACCATCAACAAAAAACTTATATCCATCCAGATCACTCATACTGATTACCGAATACCCATTTAATTCTTTTATTATACCACTTTTACATTTTGAAAGTATTTGCTGTTTTTTTTCTTCTGTTGTATGAATGTCTATTCTTTTGTATTTGTGTGGGGTAAATTCATCTTCCAGCGCTTTAACTAATTCACTTAAATTTTTACCATAATCTATTACCAGTTCTGTTAGTAAAAGACCAAGAAAAATTCCATCACGCTCTGGTAGGTGAATCTTAACGCCAATACCACCACTTTCTTCTCCACCAATTAATACATCTTTTTCAAGCATCAACTTACAAATATGTTTAAATCCAACAGGTGTTGTTATAATTTCCAAACCAAACTTTTCTGCCATTTTGTCAAGCATTTGTGTGGTTGAAAAAGTTTTAACCACAATACCACGCAAATTCTTCTTCTCATAAAGGTATTTAAGAAGTAATGAAAAAATTTTGTGGGAATCAACAAAATTTCCTTTTTCATCAATTGCACCTATTCTATCGG
Source organism: uncultured Ignavibacteriales bacterium (assembly GCA_937138605.1). GTDB lineage: Bacteria > Bacteroidota > Ignavibacteria > Ch128b > Ch128b > CAKZPH01. Next base: position 13,800 of record CAKZPH010000154.1, on the reverse strand, counting down.
AATCACCATCAACAGCTAAACCAAGGTCATATTCCTTTTCCACAATAGTTTTCGATAACTCTATAAGATTTTCTCCTAACGGTTCAGGATTAACTCCACCAAAAAGTGGATTATGCTCGTTGTGCAATTCATCAATGCCAATTAAATCTTTCATTATTCCTTGACCTGAGCCATACATTGAATCAAATAATATTTTCATTTTGGCTTCTTTAATTTTTTTCAGGTCAAACTTCGTTTGAATATAATCTTTATAGTAAGTTACCAAATCTACCAACTGAATTTTTTCCGACTCAAGTAGTTCATCAAAACTTTGCACTCTAAAATCAGCATTAACTTTCAACAGTTCCTTTTCAACTTCTGCAACCATTTCGGGATGGGCAGAACCACCAAAATCACCTTTTATCTTAAATCCATTATATTTCGGTGGATTATGCGATGCAGTTATCATCACACCACCTGCAAGATTCATATATTTACTGTACAAAGAAACCATTGGCGATGAAACCATTTTATCAGCCAAATATACTTTTATTCCCTTAGTAGCAAGAACACGTGCAACAAACTTTGCATATTCATCTGATAAAAATCTCGCATCATAACCAACAACCATTCCATTTTGAATTTTTGTATGCCTTAAGTAATAATTTGCAGTTGCTTGAGAAACGAGTAATAAGTTTTGAAAAGTAAAATCATCTGAAATAACTCCGCGCCAGCCATCCGTGCCAAATTTTATTCTCATATTTATCTCCATTTATTTTGTATTAAATCTTTTGAGAAAAATTATCTTTCATACCAGCTTGTAATTTTCCGTTCAAAATCTGGTTCACTAGATAAATAAAACTCATTAATTATTTTTGGTTCCCTAAAATCTAAACCATCACTACTTACTCTGAACGAACTGTCAGAATAAATTCTGTGATGTGAAATGGTAGTTTTATAATCCATTTGAAAGTTAATTCCTGCAGAAGCATTTTCACCGTAATTTCTAACAACAATTCTTATTTTATTATTACCAACTTTTAGATAATCAGTAACATCAAAAAATTTCGCTCTTAAACTTTCTACCCAGAGTGAAAGAGTTCGTTTCCCTCTTACATCTCCTACATACTGATTATTAATAAAAATTTCGGCATATGAATCTGCCATCAAGTGGATGAGAGCAGATGTAACTTTGTCCTTAACAATAAAATCTCTTTCGAATACCACAACAGGAATTTGTGTATTGTTTCTTTGATTTGGATTAGCATCAGGATGATAGAGCCAGGGACTTTTAATTGTTTGGTCATACTCAACTATTTCTTGTCTAACAGATTCTTTCATTCTCAGCCATGCAAAAATTTGTCTATCATATTTTTCTTTTTCTATTAAGTTCAGGTTGTCTTTTCGATTTGTTCTTAACCAGAGTTGACGGTAACGAATCTTCATATTATTCAATCTTTCTATCATATCATCACACAATTTAGAAACTTGATTTCTTTCTTCGCGAGTTAAAAAGCCGTTCTTTTTATCAATTAGATTTTTTATATAATGAGAGTAAAGCAATTTATAAGCATACCAAATACCTTGCTCTGCTACAAAGTGTAAGTAATCAAGATGATCAACGTTAAGTTTCGCTGTCTTTTTCACTTCTTGAAGCATTGATAAGGTTAGCAACCCTTTTGATTTAATTGTTTCAGCAAAAAGTACAATGTTTTGTGGTTGATAATTGATCATATTTTTATATCTAACAAAAGGATTTCTCCAAAAATCATATTGAGTAAACGAAGCACCAAAATCATTAAGCAGGTTATAAATAACATTAAATCTTTTATCAGTTGTACCGTAAAAATCAAAGAAAAATTTTGAAGTAAATTTATTCACATCAACATTTACCGGGTTCCAAGCGCATTCCGCCCCAAATACGTAACCGAACCAATTAAATTCACGGAAGTTTTCACCACCATTGTCACCCCAATTTGAATTAATAAATCCAATTGCACCATATTTATATGACACTTCAGAGAAATTTTTAATATTAAGTATTGAATTGATTATATGCGGAAAGATTCTGTTGTAGTTTGTAACTGATGGCGAACAGATAAAGGGTAATTTGTGTTCTGCAATTTTTTTTACATAAGGTTCATAATCATTAACTCCATAACGCCAATCAACTATAATTATGTCTTTCGGTAACATCTCAAAAATTTCTGGATGATTATGAATTATATCTCCATACATCATCATCTTTTTACCATACCTTTTCACAATCTCATTTACTTTTTCATAATGATTAGCATGAACAGCTGCAAGTCCAATTGAATCTGTTAGAGCTTTACTACTTCCAAATCCCACATCCCAGGATTCATCCAAACCAGCATGAAAATATTTTGATGGAAATATCTGTGATAGTTCAGCGATACACTTTTCAAGGAATTCATAAGTTTTCGGATTAGTTACATCGAGTGATGCCGCTCCAGGAAATTCAGCAAGATGATAATAATTTGGTTGCATTAATAAATTTTCCCAGTGACCTAAAGTTTGAAAGATCGGAATTATCTCGACAAAATAATCTTGAGCATAAGCAACAAGTTCTTTCATTTCATCCTGAGTTAATCTTCCTCTATTTAATCCAATATCTGGGAATGATTTAATTTCGATGGCATCTTCAAAATAAGGCTGATAAACATTCATCTTGTATCTCGCAAGTAGACGAATAATTTTTTTAAAATCATCAAGTGTTGAAACTTGACCACGCGCAATGTCATCCGAAATTCCTCGAAGTGAATAAGATGGAAAATCAGCTAAAATACAGTTCCCTACAAATACATTTTTCTTTTCATCTACTTGAAGCATTTGTAATAAACTCATCAATCCATAAAACGCTCCCTGGGCATTATTACCTAAAACTAGAATACGTGAATCTTCAACAACAAGAAGGTAACCCTCTTGTTTTTCGGTTAACTTAAACTCATCGATAATTAAACCATATTGGTCATAGAATTCACTTTCACCGATTAAGGAAAAATGAACGTAATTTTTTTGTGGCTTTTTTTGACTAATCTGGAAATCCAGTTTTAAACCAAAATTATCTTTTATTTCTTTTTCAAGATTAGTTTTGAAAAAATTTGATTTGATTGAAAAATAGTCGAAGTAAAGCACAGTGTTTTTGTTAAAAGTGAACCTACCAGGATTTTGAATTAGTTTTTTTGGAGTTGGAATTGGTTCAGGGATTCTCATTTCTTGTCCCGAAAGATTTGAAGTCAAAATGAAAAAAGTTAATAAGACACTGATAAATCTCATAGCTAAACTCCAATGAATTTAATTGCAGAATTTTAATAAATGAAATCACTGCTTAAGCAAAAATAAAAAAATATATTTTGAAAGAATGATTTCTAACTTCAAGTAAACAAACAGAATTCAAATTCGACCATAAGAAGTTAATTAGAATTTAATGCTCATTTAATTATGATTACTCTTTTCAAATGTCCAAATAACTTTGATTATATGAAATCACATTGCACTTAACTTAAAAAGTTCAAAACTTAATCAAACAGTTCATCACCTGTAAAAAAGTTTTAATATAGAATTTTCCAACTTTTATAATTAAATATGTTGATTTACTATGCACCTACTCGCTTACAATTGTTAAAAATCTCAACAAATAACTATTGAATATTTCTACACACTTAAATTATTCCAGTTAAATAAATTAAACAGGAATTGGTGGTTAGTATGTTGAAAAAATCATCAATTCAACATTTCATTCTATTTTGACAAAAATTAATTTATCATTCTAACTCTTTGTATTATCTATAGTTACATAACTAAAAATTTTTACCACTTTCTGGCATTATTAATGAGATATACTTAGAAAAAATGAGGTAAAAAATGACTGCTTTATTAGTGCTTGTATTTTTCGTTTTGATTATTTCTATCAATCTAATTGTCACAAAGGTTAGAGAAAAGAAAATCTCCGTTTTTGAGGAAAGCGCACCAGCTTACACTACAGGAAAAGTGTTTAATAAAGAATCAATCTACGTTCCTCAAAGTTATTATTATTCAAAAGGTCACACATGGTTAGAACTTAAAGAAAATGGCAAACTCAATATAGGTTTAGATGACTTCTTAAATAAAGTTCTAAAACCGAGCAAAGCTGTTTTAACCTGTCAAGTTGGTCAAAAGGTTAAGACGGCTGAACCAATTCTAGAGTTAATTACCAGCAGTTCACGTGTAAAAATTTATGCACCGATTAACGGAATTATCACAGCTTTAAATACCCAATTATTTAATAACTTTTCAGTAATCCAATCCAATCCATACAAAGACAATTGGTTAATAGAAATCGAACCTGCGGAATTAAAAACTGAGCTTCAATCATTCAAAATTGGTAAGGAAGTTGTAAACTGGATGAAAGAAGAGATAAGTCGTTTCAAAGATTTACTATCCCATCTTACACCTAAACCATCCTTAGTTGGTGCAACACTTTACGACGGAGGGAATATAGTTGAAGGTGTAGGGCTATATTTAGATGATCAAAGCCTCAAAAGGTTCGAAGAAGAATTTCTGAAAATATCCTGAAATTTTCTGAGGTGAGAAAATGAAGAAAGAAAAAGCCTTTCTAATCGACATCACCGAATGTGTTGGATGTGGTGCATGCTACACTGCTTGTAAAGAAGCAAATAATCTTCCCGAAACTTCCGATGATCCGTTAAGAGACACTCTATCTGATAAAACATTTACAGTGATTGAGCAACGTGGCGATTACTACGTGCGACAAATGTGCAAGCATTGTTTTGAACCTACTTGTGTTTCTGCTTGTCCTGTTGGTGCATTTACTAAAATAGAATTTGGAGCTGTTCTTTACGATGAATCAAAGTGTCTTGGTTGCAGATATTGTATGCAAGCTTGCCCTTTTCAAATTCCACGCTACGAATGGGGAAGCTTAAATCCTCGAGTACAAAAATGCATTATGTGTTATAATAGATTATTGGAAGGAAACATTCCCGCCTGTGCCGAAGCATGCCCAACGGGTGCAACTACATTTGGTGATCGAGATGAAATCATCGCTTTGGCAAAACAAAAAATTTTTGACAATCCCGAAAAATATTACAATTATATTTACGGACTTAATGAAGTTGGAGGAACTTCAGTACTTTACCTTTCACCAATTCCTTTCGAAGAATTGGGTTTCAACACACACTTACTTCAAACTGCATTACCGAACTTTACCTACGAAGCACTGTCAAAAATACCAACGCTGGTCTCTGTTGGTGGAGTCTTGTTAACAGGATTTTATTGGTTAACTAATCGAAAGAATGAAATTGCCCGTGAAAAATTTTTAGAAAAGACAAAAAGTCAAACCGAGAGGAGCACTGACAATGAATGATTTTATTACCCGAACTCTCAGACCAACTTTCTGGAAAGTTGTTGCAGTTATAATCATTGCTCTTGGTATTTATACGATTTATCTCAGATTTACAGGTGGTCTTGCAGCTGTCACAAATTTAAGTGACCATTTCCCATGGGGATTGTGGATTGGTTTTGATGTTCTTTGTGGAGTGGGAATGGCTGCAGGTGGATTTACATTATGTGCTATAGTTTACATCTTCAACATCAAAAAATATAAACCTATCATTAGACCAACAATTCTTACTGCATTTCTTGGTTACTTACTCGTCATCTTTGCGTTGTTAGTTGATCTGGGAAGACCCTGGGCAATCTGGCATGCCATTATAATGTGGAATCCTCACTCTGTAATGTTCGAAGTAGCTTGGTGTGTAATGCTATACACGACTGTATTATTTTTGGAATTCAGTCCTGTAATTATTGAAAGATTCAAATCAAAAAAACTTCTAAGTTTTATTAAAGGAATAACTATCCCGCTTGTAGTTATTGGTATTCTTCTTTCAACGTTGCATCAATCCTCCCTTGGTGCTTTGTACTTAATTGTTCCAACCAAGATGCATCCACTCTGGTATTCTACTAACCTACCCTGGTTCTTTTATTTGAGTGCAATTGCTGTTGGTTGTGCTATGATAATTTTCGAATCTTATCTAAGTGCAAAAGCTTTTAAAAAGAATTTAGAATTTCATTTAGTTTCGGACATAGGAAGATGGATAGTTGTCATTTTAAGCACTTACTTTACCTGGCGATTTGTCGACCTTGCTCTTAATAATAAACTCACGTTGTTATTTTTCAATTCAATAGAAACATATCTTTTCTGGCTTGAAATAATAATAGGAATTGTCATCCCAATCGCTTTTCTAAGTCAATCAAGAATTAGATTAAACCGTGTAGGGCTTTTTGTTTCTGCATGTTTTGTAATTGGAGGATTTTTATTAAACAGATTAAATGTTAGTGTAACTTCATTACAAGCATCATCTGGAGTCTCTTATTTACCATCAGTTTATGAAATAATTATCACTTTATTTATCGTCACTATTGGTGTAATTCTCTTTAATCTGGCAGTTCAGTATTTACCTGTATATGAAAAAACAAAAGAGGGAATTCCAATAGAATTCGAAATTATAACAGATGAAAATTTAAAAGTTGAATCAGTTAAATAATTAGCTAGTTATGCCAGTTCAAAAATGTATTTGGATGGAATGCGGTTATATTGAATATAAACTTTGTGACCGAAATTACGATTGTGAGAACTGTCCCTTTGATAAAGCAATTCATGAAAAGAATAGGTCTGCCATTGAAAAAAACATAGAACAAGTCAAATCATATTTAGAACCTAAAAATTCAAACGTTGAAGAATCCTTTATTACTAAAAATCACATCTGGCTTAGAAAAACTAATGATGGATTTGTCCTTGGTATAGATGATTTTATTCAGAAAATTTTACGACGCAACATAAAGTTTCATCTTCCCGAACCGAAAACTCTAATCAAAAAGAACAGAGCATTTTTATGGTTGACTGGTGATTTCGGTGGATTCAGTTTTCCAGCTCCATTCGATGGAATAGTGGAAACAGTAAATTATGAATTGATAGAAAATCCTTTTCTATTCTTTGATACAAATTCTTTTCAAATTGAATTAATGGAAGTTATTCCCGAGGTAAATCCTATTGATTTCCTATCAACTGAAATATTAATTGAATATGATAATTATCATAACTTCATCACCAATGAAAAAATACTCGTAAATAACTTTTTGAACAAAAAAACGCATGATTACAGGTTAGGAATAACCATGTACGATGGTGGTGATATTAAGTACGACGTAATTCAAAACTTTTCTAATGAAACTTATTTACAATTACTTAAACTTTTAATCAACAAGTGAAGGAGTAAAAAATGAAAAAAATTATCCTGTTCACTACAGTAATCTATTTAATTTTCAATGTAATAGCTATTGCTCAAAACAAGTACGCAGGCGTGAAATCATGTATGGCATGTCATAAAGGTGAAAAGGGAAGCATGATTTATGAGAATTGGCTTAAAACAAAGCATGCTTCAGCATATAAAACTTTGCTTTCTGAAAAATCCAAAGAGATAGCAAAAAAACTTAAGATTACAGTTCCACCTAATGAAGCACCAGAATGTTTAAAGTGTCATGCTACGGGATTTTTTCCGAATGAACAGATGCTTCCAACAAATAACAAAGAAGATGGTGTGACATGTGAAGCTTGTCATGGACCAGGTTCAGCTTATCGAGCTGCCCACGGTATAAACAAAAAAGAAGAAGGAATTAAAAAAGGCTTAGTCATTGGTACCGGTGATGAAAAGATTTGTATTAAATGTCATAATCCTGAAAGTCCAACTTACGTTCCTTTTAATTACAAACGTGATTGGGAAAAAGTCAAACATAGTTTAACCAAAAAATAATTTTCGATGGGAATGTGATAATAAACAATAAACTATTTGAAACAGTTGATATTTAAGGCTTCATTAATATTTTTAAAGTCACAATTAAAGGTTTTCACCAACAAGGATAAGCTCTTCACTTTTGAATGTGATTTTTATTCTAGTTAAGTTACAATTGAAAAATTCAAAATGATAATTTTCATGCTAGCGAAATTCTCTAAAAATTTTGGGGCACAGGTGAACAAAAGAGGTAAATTAAATTCTAAAGGTGTTAAATTTCACAAAACTCTTGCATTCAAGCTTTTTATTTTGCTCATCATTCTGTTCGTTATCACTTTTACGTTGACAACTTATTTAATTATAAAAGAAGATTCTCAACAATTCCTTGATGTTGTCAAAAAAAACATAACTCATACCGGTGACATCATAAAGAAGTCAACACACTACAGCATGCTCATAAACAGAAAAGATGATGTCCATCATATCATAGAAACTTTAAGCGAAAATCCTGAACTACGTGGAATCTATATTTATAACAAATCTGGTAAAATTATCTATTCAACAGAGAAAGAAAGAATCGGTACCATAGTAAATATAAAATCAACTGAGTGCTTGCCCTGCCACAAAGATAATGGCAAACCAAAGATGGATCTATCCATTGATGAAAAAACAAGAATTTTCAGGTCAAAAACTGGTGAAGATGTAATTGGTTTAATAATTCCCATTGAAAATCAAAAAGAATGTACAGCTTGTCATGTTCATCCCGCTGATTTTGAAATACTTGGTGTAATTGATGTGAGAATGTCTCTAAAGTCAATGCAAGAAAGAATTGAACATAATAAAAAACATCACATAATGAATTCTTTACTTGTCACGACGGTGATTTCACTATTTAGCTGGATTTTCATATGGTTCATGGTTCACACAAGAGTTGCTGAATTAATTAAAGGCACAAAATCAATTGCAAGTGGAAATTATGATTATAAAATTCAACTGAAATCCCAGGATGAGCTGGGTAATTTGGCAAATCATTTTAATCAGATGACTGAAAATTTGAAAAAAGCTTTAAATGAAATAAAAGAACTAAACGAAAATTTAAACGTCAGAATTGAGGAAAAAACCGTACAATTAAAACAAATCTATGACCATGTTAATCATATTGAAAGAATAGCATCACTGGGTAAACTCGCTGCAACAGTTGCCCACGAATTGAACAATCCACTTGAAGGAATCTTAACGTATTCAAAACTTATAATTAAAAAATTGAAACAGAATCCTAATGGAGAGAGTGACAAGCTCGTTCAATATCTTGAATTAATCGCAAATGAGTCAGAAAGATGCGGTAAAATTGTTAAAAACCTCCTTTTATTTTCACGTTCCACTGAGGCAAATATCACTACTAATGATCTTGTGAACATAATTGAACGTAGCATCATGCTTATAAACCATCACTTGCAACTAAACAACATCACACTTGAAAAAGACTTTTGTTGCACTTACCTGGAATTCGATTGCGATAAAAACCAAATTCAACAAGCACTTATTGCTTTGTTGTTAAATGCAATTGAAGCAATGCCTGATGGTGGTAAACTAAGGATTGAACTCAAATGCATGAACTCCCATATAAATCTTTCAATAATTGACACTGGAATTGGTATTCCAAAAGAAAACATGAGTAAAATCTTCGAACCATTTTTCTCCACAAAAGCAGAAGGAAAAGGTACAGGACTTGGACTATCTGTAGTATATGGAATTGTGAAACGACATAATGGAATGATAAAGATAGATAGCGAAGTAAATAGAGGCACAAAATTCACAGTTGTTTTTCCAAAAAAACAAATTACAGATTATGAAGAGGTGAAGAGTAAATATGAATAATCAGAACATTAAAATATTTATTGTTGATGATGAACAGATTGTTCGTGATTCTCTAACTCATTGGTTTGAAGAAGATGGCTATCAAGTAGAATCAGCCGTTGATGCTTTTGACGTGTTAAAAGACTTAAGACCAGGAAAATATGATATTATGCTTGTTGACATTAAAATGCCAAAGATGAGTGGTCTTGAGTTGCTGGAGAAAGTAAAAGAGATCGACCCTGATTGTATTGTAATAATAATTACAGCCTATGCTTCTGTGCCATCAGCGGTACAAGCATTAAAAAACGGTGCTTTTGATTATGTAACAAAACCCATCGATCCTGATGAACTTTCGCATTTGATTCAAAAAGCTATAAAACAAAAAACTCTAAAGGAAGAAAATATTGCTCTAAAAAAACATATTGATGAAGTTTATAGCTTCGAAGGTTTAATTGGTGAAAGCACTGAAATGAAAAAAGTTTTCGAGTTAATAAAAATTGTGGCGCCACAAGACACAACTGTTATGATTAGAGGTGAAAGTGGAACTGGCAAAGAACTAATTGCTCGGGCAATTCATATGCATTCACCAAGGAAATATTATCCCATAATCCCTGTTAATTGTGGTGCTTTTACTGAAACATTGCTTGAGAGTGAATTATTTGGTCACGAAAAAGGAGCATTTACAGGGGCTCAATATCGTCGTAAAGGGAAAATTGAAATGGCAAATGGCGGAACTCTCTTTCTCGATGAAATCGGAAGCATTTCTCCTAAAATGCAAGTTGAACTTCTCAGAGTACTTGAATCAAAACAATTCACTCGAGTTGGTGGAAATGAAATAGTTAAGGTTGACTTTCGATTGATTTCAGCAACAAATGAAAATTTAGAGAAGCTTGTACAAGAAGGAACGTTTAGAGAAGATCTTTATTACCGTGTAAATGTTTTTACAATATATGTACCACCATTACGTGAAAGAAAAGGTGATATTCCCATCCTTGCCAACCACTTTGTCGAAAAATTTTCGCGAGCTATGAATAAAGTACCTTTAAAAATCTCTGATGAGGCCATGGAAATTCTATTACGCCACAGTTGGCCTGGAAACGTCCGTGAACTTGAAAACGCAATTGAACGAGCTATGGTAGTGGGTAAACCGCCGGAAATTAGACCAGAAGATTTACCATTTCAACTTGAAAGAGTTTCTCACGAAGATTCTGATTCACTTGAAGAAATCGAAAAAGTTCATATACAAAAAGTTCTTAAAAAATACGATTGGAACATTTCAAGAGCTGCTACGGCATTAAACATTGATCGAGTTACTCTTTACAACAAAATAAAAAAATATGGACTTCAGAAAACCTGAAGAATGCACCAGGCAGGAATCATCTTACTTAATTTCAACGCAATGTCATTTTATGATTCAATTGCTAATTCACTTTCAAAAAATTTCAATCTTAATTGTCACTCAATAATTCCAAACTATGACATAAACGAATTTTACTCATTTGAAAGAAATCAATATTACTCCACAAAAATCATTGAACATTCCCTCCTACAATATTCAAAATTTCATAAAATTCTTACATTAACTGATTTTGATCTTTTCGTTCCAGTCCTGACATTTGTCTTTGGCGAAGCTCAACTCAATGGAAAAGCAGCTGTAGTTTCTACACACAGATTACATCCCGAATTTTATGGTTTACCTGCGAATGAAAAACTTTTTCATTCCCGATTAATTAAAGAAATTCATCACGAGCTTGGACATACGTACGGTCTTCGTCATTGCAAAAATTTTGAATGTGTTATGCATTTCTCATCAAACGTTGATGAAATTGATATAAAGTCCGAAAACTTTTGTAAATCATGTTTAAGTTTCCTAAACAATAAAATATAATTCCTAGTAACTCCCTTGAAGTCCAGCTCCATTGCCAAATTCAAAAATCCTAAAGGTTATATAATTTAATCAAATTTCTTATTGTAATTATGCTCTACGAAAATTATCTTTAGTTTAGAAATAGGGAGGTTTCATGAAATCCTTCAGAGAGTTGCAGGACGCAATTTTCAATGAGCTCCACTTCGATAGTGATAGTCACCTTTACGGTTCAATAATCTATTACGGACCAGATGACACACTTGCAACAAAAGCAACTGTTGGCATAGTTGATGACAAAAACAATATTATCGATTTCAGAAGATTCTATTCCGAAGATATTGATGCAAGGGAAAGTTGCTGCGTTAATCAATCAATCATTTCTTTCCTGAAAAAATATACTCTAAGAAAAGTGTTGGTCTCTGACAAAATTGTTGGCTGTCCACACGAAGAAGGAATTGATTATCCTTATGGCGAAAAATGTCCTTTATGTCCTTTTTGGGAAAACGTGGAAAAGATTATTCAACGATAAAACAACTAAAATTTATTCAAAAAAACAAACACACAAAAAAACATAATAAACTCACTTAAAGAATTCGTCTTAAAAGTAAGTTTTATCATTTAAGTTAAAGGACTTTGTTTCATTACACTAAACTTTGTTTTTTATTTACAAACTATCTTGAATACTCGCAAAAAATTTTCACCATAAATTTTTCGAATGTCCGTTAACGTGTAACCCCTTTTTAGTAATGCATTTGTGAGATTTGGAAATTTTGAAACATCCTCTAGACCAATAACTGTCCTATCAATTCCATCAAAATCAGATCCAAGGGCTATGTAATCAATTCCAACTAAATTTTTGATATAATCAATATGTTTGATAACTGTATCTATTGTTGCACGACTGGCGGTTGTTAAAAATGGTGGGTAAAAAATTACTCCAATCACTCCACCTTTTTGAGCAATTTTTATTATCTGTTGATCAGCTAAATTTCTATAATGATTTCTTAATGTTCTAACTCCCGAATGAGAAGCTATAATTGGATTTTGAGTTGTTTCAAGAATATCATCAATTGTTTTAATGCCTACGTGAGATACATCTATTATCATGCCCAATGAATCCATTCTTTTTATAACCTGTCTACCAAATCCCGAGAGTCCACGAGTAGCTGAATTTGGATCTGCCGCAGCAGTTGCCCATGAAAGGGAATTGTTCCAGGTGATTGTCATGTATCTAACACCAAGTTTATAAAGTGAATCAAGTTTATTTAAATTTTCTTCAATGGCGTGTCCCCCTTCCACACAAAGGATTGCACAGAATTTACCCATTTTAACTAGACTATCAATTTCCTTTGAAATTCTTGCCTGCGCAAAAATTGAATTGTACCTGTTTAGTTGTACGTTAAATGAATCAATCATTTTTAATGTTTGTTCAAATGGATTATTTGGATATTGATTTGGATTAACCCAGAGAGCCATAAACTGAACATCCACACCACCTTTATAAAATCTTGGCAAATCAGAATGGTTGATTGAGTTTAATACCCCAATATCGTAACCATTTACCACTTTCTCTAAAACATCATTATGAAGATCAACCAGCGTTACATGAGAATGAATTGTTTCAAGGGAAAAATTAACGAATCTACTTTGAGAGTTATCAATTTCTACTGTATCAGAAACATAAGCAAATTTTTCAGCCAGAAGTAAGAATTGTGTTAATGACTTTTTTCTAAATTGATTTGTATTATGAATACTCCAAACTTTTAATTTTCCATTACCTGAACTTCCAAGTTGAACTATTTTTTTTGAAAATGATTTATTTTCAAACTCAACCTTTACAAAATATACAGCACTACTACCAGCACCTGAATATTCAATTACATAAGTTCCCTCGCTTAAATAGAATCTTTCACCTTCTAACAATTTGCCAATAACATCAAAGACTTTTACAGTAACATTGCCACTTTTGGGAATGAACAAATTAAACCTTGTTGATGGATTAAATGGATTTGGATAATTATCGGACAAGAAAAAATTTTGAGGAGTGAGTTTATCTTCCACTTCAGTTAGGTTAAAACTATAAAATCCGTCCGATGTCGTAATAACAGTATCGCGTAATACTTGATTTTGCTTGTTTATTAAAATTACAAAAGCTGAATCAATGCCCACACCTGTGTGTTTATCTTTTACGTAACCCTGGATTATTATGTCTCGAGCAATAGCTAAGTTTATGAAAAAAAATATCAAAAGAATGATTTTCCACATTTGCGTAACATTCAATTATAA
>CAKZPH010000153.1 GCA_937138605.1 uncultured Ignavibacteriales bacterium | reverse complement strand
TTTTTTCTCTCAGTTATATCTCTAAAAATTCCAAGCAATAGCTTTTTGCCTCTAAAATTCAAAAATGAGTTATTAACTTCAAACCACACTCGTCTACCATCATGTAGAGTAACTTCAGTTTCAAAAAATTCTTTGATCTTATCCTCTTGAAATCTTTGTATATGTTTCATTATAACATATTCTTTTCTATCATCAGTGTATATTTCACTTAGTAATTTACCTTCTAGTTGATCACGTGTCATGTTTACCAGTTGACAAAAAGCTGGGTTTACAAGAATTATTTTTCCATTTTCATCAGTTAGTCGCATTGCATCTTTACTCTTTTCCCAGATTAATCTGAATTGTTCCTCTGATTTTTTAAGTTCCTCTTCTAGTTTTTTCTTTTCGGTAATATCTGTTAAAAAAGCAAATGAACCTATATATTCCCCATTTTCGTCAAAAATGCCGGTAGCTGAAATATCTGTCCAGATAATGTCTCCGTTTTTCTTGATGAGTTTTCTTTCAAATGAAGTTGCGTAACCTGCTTTACGTCGTTTCTCGTAGAATTTAATTGAGTCTAAATCTTCCTCTGCGATAAAAATTTGTTCAAAACTTCTATAAAGTATTTCACCTGGTTCATAACCAACAATTTGGCAAAATTTTGAATTTACATCAGTTATTAAACCGTTTTGATCGACTATGCAAATCCCTTCATTAGCTGTCTCAAAGATCGTTCTAAATTTCTTTTCACTTTCCTTCAAGACATTTTCAAATTGTAGTTTTTCGGTTATGTCCTTACAAATGCTTAATACACCTTTATGCCCCTCAGGTAAATCAAAGCTTGTTTCTATTAAATGCAAATAGATTTTCTTCCCATCCTTTCTAATAGAATCAACGATATGGTCTAAGACCTCACCAGAAAGTATTCTATTTATATTTTCTTTTATTTTATCAAGATTTTCTTCAGTTGCTAAAATTTTTACATTTTGACCGATTAATTCTTCCCTTTTGAAACCAGTTATTTTTTCATATTCCTTGTTAATAGTAAGTATATTTCCATTTTCATCTTCAACCATTATTCCGACTGGAGCATTTTCAAAGAGAGTTCTAAATCTTTCTTCAGTCTTAGAAATTTTTTCAAGGGCATTTTTCAAAGGAGTGATATCATAGGCAGTTCCTAAGCCAGCTGGCTTACCAAACCAGCTGATTAAACTACCAGTAAAGTCAATCCATTTTTCCTTTCCCTCTTTGGTGATGATCTTAAATTCGTAATTACGCGGTACTTGTTCCCCCGTTTGTCTTCTTAAACCTCTTTCTCTTACTAATTCACGATGATCCGGGTGAACTATTTCCCAGAATTTTTTGCTCAAAAGTTCTTCCCTTGTATAACCGGAAATTCTACATGCAGCAGAATTTGCATAGATTAAATCTTCACCCTGATATACAATAATTCCAGTATTGGTTGACTCCGCTAAATTTTCGAAATGTTCTTTCCGTTCTGTAATTTCTTTTTGTAATTTTACTAGATCAGTAATGTTTGTGTGTAAACAAACAATATAGAAATCATTTTCAATCTTGAAAGGTACGCAAAAAAGTTTAAACCATCTTTTTTCTTTGTTCGAGTGGCAGGGGTAAACGATTTCAAAATAATTTAATTTACCTGAAATTATATTTTTCAATGCTTGATAAACAATTTTTGCTTCTTCACACCCAGATTTCTCTGCATTTTCACATACAAGTAAATAATTAACTTCTAACCCAACTTTATTTAAATCAATTTTACTCTCTTTAGCGAACTCTTCCCATGCTTTATTAATCATGATAATTTTGCCAGTATAATCTAGAACAGCTATTTCAGCAGGTAAGGAGTCAATCAAAGCTTGCATAAATCTTTTAGTATTTTCAAGTTGAGCTTCGTGTGATTTTTTATTAGTTATATCCTCACAAACACCAAATATTCTATGATTTTCTTTATCGGGAGTCTTATAGATATATGCTATAACCCTAACCCATTTAGTATCTCCCGACTTCGTAAGGGCTTTTAGTTCATGCTTTACTGGCTTACCTGAAAATGCTTCTTTAGTAAACTGGATAACTTTTTCGTGTTCTTCTGGTGGAATTAGTTTTTCAAATATGAAAGAAGGTGATTTAATCTCGTCTTTTGAATAACCAGTAATTTCATAAAATGAATCAGAGAACCAAAGTGGTGTAAGTTCAAATTTTTCATTCACATCAAGTATAAATAAGTAATCAGAAATCATACTTGAGATTGTTCTAAATCTAAACTCATTTTCTCGTAAAGTCTCTTGGTAGTTAACTCTTTCTGTAACATCGCGCGCAATTCCTTCAATTGCTACTAATTTTCCGTTGCCATCATAAATTGGTGTAATTTTTTGTTCAGTCCATATTGTAGTTCCATCTTTTTTAATCCATCTTAAAGTTATTGGTTTATCGAACTTAAATTCACAATCAAAGATTTTTTCCTGTAAATGTCTATCATTTGGATGAGTTAATTTAAATACTAAATCAGGGTCATTGTAATATTCTTCTGGTGTGTAGCCTGTTATTTTAATTGCAGATGGACTAACGTATGAAAAGCCTCTAGTTGGTACAAATTCGTATCTGTATATTACATCCTGGGCATTTTCTGCTAAAAGTCTAAATCTTTCTTCACTTTTCTTTAGTTCTTCATAAGCGCTCAAGTTTTCCAGAATTAAATTATACCTTTCAAAAGCTAAATTTATTGCAGGTCCAATTCTTTTTATATTTTTTTTTAATAAATAATCATAAGCACCCGCTTTAATGTATTCTATAGCAAGTTCTTCACTAGTTGTTCCTGTTATTACGATGAATGGCAAAAGTGGATAATATTGATGGGTTATTTTCAATGCTGTTTTTGCATCTATATCGGGAAGGGAATAATTGGAAAGAACTATATCTGGTTTGTTTGAGGACAATGTTTTAATAAAATCTTTTCGATTTTCTACTATGATTAACTCGTAATCCTTATAATATTTTTCAATTTCTTTCCTTATTAGTTTTTGATCATCGGGATTATTTTCCAGCAATAGCACTTTCATTACTTACCTCTCCTTCCTCTCACTAATGTAGAATATTTTATCTCCCGGGAGTAAATTAATTAAGTTGAAATTTACAAGCAATTTGAAATTTGAAACCTAATTGTTTTCTAATCATCTTATTTTATTGAAAATTATGAGGAAAAGATGCAGCAAAATCAACCGAAGGTAATTATATTCACCACTCCCACTTGTAGTTGGTGTAATGCAGCTAAAAGATATTTTCGTGAAAAAAATGTTCGATTTACTGAGGTGGATGTTTCTAGAGATCAAAAAGCTGCTTTGGATATGTACAGAAGAACCGGGCAGATGGGAGTACCAGTAATTTTAATTAACAATCGTCCCATAGTTGGATTCGACGTGAATAAAATTAACCAGATGTTAAACATAAAATAGGAGATAAAAATGACGATAAAACCTTTAGATGATAGAGTTCTAGTCGAAGTTATTGAAGAACAAGAGACTAAAACGGCATCAGGTTTATATATTCCTGACACAGCAAAAGAAAAGCCAAGAATTGGAAAAGTTGTTGCTGTAGGTACAGACGAAGATTTAAAAGAAAAAGTTAAAGAAGGTGATAAAATTTATTTTGCAAAGTATGGCGGAGAGGAAGTGGAATTAAATGGTAAGACATTAAAAATAGTCCAGAGGTCTGACATTTTAGCAATAATTGAAGACTGATTTCAGGTAATATTTACAAACAGATGTATAATATAAATTTTGTTTTGATTTAGATGCATATTATATTTGTATAGAAAGTTATCGCAAATAAGCAATAAGGGTAACAAGTAATTTGTTCTTTCA
>CAKZPH010000152.1 GCA_937138605.1 uncultured Ignavibacteriales bacterium | reverse complement strand
TTTTGTGTTAAATTGAATGCGTCTTTAAAGCCATAGGTTCCCCATAATTGATTAAAATATTTGCGATAAAAATTTTTTAATGCGCTAATTGATTCAAATGGAGTATAAGGCATAGAAGATAAAGCAGCAGTTGGTGCAATAGTACCGTTATCATTAACCAATGGTTCATGAGCAGAATACCCCCAAGGATTATCAGAAGCAGTAATTCCCCAGGTAAGTGAATCGTATCCCACATATCTTTTTGGATTGTTGATACAATAAGCCCTATTAACCAGTGTTTGATTCCTGTTATGTTCAAAAAAATTACAGAAATTATCTCTCTTATTTCTTGGATCAAAACCAAGAAACGAATAATGAGTAAAGAAAAGTGGACCACCTAAATTATTGCCGAGATAAAGTTTGTAGCCATAAGAGATCCTGATATTAAAATAACTTGAAGATGATGCCCAACCTTGATAATAAGTAGAAGCTGGAATTGGATGAGTTGGTGAAGCAATTCCAAGAATGTAACAAATTAATGTTTCATTCCAACCCATTAACTTTAAATTAATTGTCCATCCATAGTTTGGTGACCAATGCCAGTAGAGATGCTGGCTATATGGGCTTCTTCTATACCAGCTAAATTCAACGGAATGCCAAATTTGATTTATCTTATTTCTTATTTCAATTTCTAAAGAATCATTTCGATTAAAATATTGTCGTGCCGTTAATAAACCCTGTAGAAGAAATGATGTTTCTACAATATCTCCCCCATCATCATATTGACTGAATGGAATGACCTGACCAGTCCACCCATCTAGCCAGTGGGGAAAAGCCCCATGAAAACGTTGAGCAGTATTAATTAAGAAATTCAATATCTTAAGAAGATGTTTTGCTCCATCTTCACGAGAAATAAAATTCCTTTCAATCCCTACAATAAGTGCCATCACCCCAAATCCTGAACCACCAATTGTTACAACATTCCCCGAAGTATTTCTTTCTCTTGCCAATCCACAATGAGGGTGAGCGAAGTGATAGAAATAACGAAACGTAGCTCTTTGAACCATATCAAGAAAATCATCATCACTCATTAAAAAATTAGGAGTGGCAACTACACTATCACTCAATGCCGATTGATTACCATAAGTATCGAAAGCCAGTATCTTAAAAAAAAGTGTATCATTTACTGATTGAAAAGCTTCCCAATAATAGTTTTGTCCTTTAGGTACCGTTTTGTAATAAACAAATTGATCATTCTGCTTTTTGAAAATTCTATAACCAACTAAATTTGTTTCTCGATTTTCATCCCATATCAAGTCGAAATGTTTTTCGTAATTATATACTTTGAAGTTTCGAGGAGTTTGAACCTGCGATGTTAAAGTACAAGTTAGAAATAATATTAAAGCGATTAGTAATTTCATCCTAATCATAGTTAAATTCCATATCAAATTCGACATGAGATATTAAATTTAAATCTTCATCTCTCAAATCAATTCTTAGTTTGTAAAATCCTTTGCTTAAAAATTCAGGTACTGGTACTTCTATCTCAACAAATGGAAAATGAAGTAACGAATCTTTCTCAACTCTTGGAACTTTCATCTTATGAAATTCTCTTTCATTTAGCCAGAATATTAAAATTAAATTGTTTAATTCTCTGTGGAAATCATTTATTATCCAAAGCTCCAAATTTAATTTTTTGGAACGGTATGAGTAAATAAATTGTCTCAGGTTAACTGAAAGAAGAATTGGATTAAATGCATCTTTCAATGCATTGAAACCTTTTTTCTTCTCTCCATAGTAATCAATCACACTCCATGAAATCGATTCCCAACAATCAATAAACATGAATTGAAAGATACCAGAGATAGAATTGTATTTTTTTCTTCGATAGTAATGAATTGCTTCTTTCAGAAGTGTAGCTTGATATGTCTGTGAGTTTTCGATAAACTCATCAATTGAATTCCCTTTATCAATTTTAGCAATATTAAAAGTTTGTTCGTACTGAAAATTATGATAAGCCCATATCTTACTTTCAGGATTTTTGGATTCACTTTCTGGAATGAATTTTTCAAATGATTTTTTTACAGGCAGCGCTTGTGCTCCGAACTCAGTAACGAGAGGTCCCATTGGTGCGGCTACATAGTTTCGATAATCACCCCAATACCAGCCTTCATAACAATGTTCTTCAAAGTTTGAAGCTTTTCTTATTATTCTAGTATTATCCCCAGATTGTATTGCATTATAAAGAAATTCATCTAATTTATTTATCTGTTCGCCTGGTTCATTATGACAGCACCAAAATACAATTGATGGATGATAGTGTAATTGATTAACCATATCTTTAATCTGTTCTACTGCATTAGAAATAAAATCCTCTGAATCGTCATACTCCCATTGAAGTGCAAAATCCTGCCAAACAAGTATTCCCGCTTGATCAAAAGCATCATATAATTCTTTCCTGTTCACATGGGCATGAACTCTAACAATATTTATGTTGGCTTCCTTTAACAAATTTATAAGTGATTCAATTTTTTCAGCTGTTAAATTCGATAACATTTGTTCAGGAATTATGTTTGTGCCGCGTAAAAAGAATCTTCTATTGTTTATATAGAAAATTGAATTTTTTAACTCTACTTCCCTTATACCAAAATGAGATCTAAAAATGATTTCTTCTTCGGTAGAAATCTCAATTTGGTATAATTCGGGTTCACCAATCTCGTAAGGAAACCATAAATGAACATCCAATATTTCAGCTGTAAAGTAAAGCTTTCCATTTTTAATTTGACTTACCTTAATTTTTCTATTACAAACAGTTTTATCACGGTGTTTGATAGAGACTTCAAGAGTTTTATGAGTTATTGAAGAATTTAAGACATAATCAATTTCAAAATTTACAAATGCACGTTTCTGTTCATATAAAATCTTAGTGTAAACCTTGAAATTAGATATGTAAATTACTTTATCTACATAAATCATAACATTGTTCCAAATGCCACCAGTATTTCTATCCTGACCATGTTCAGGATCCCAGCCACCAGGCCTACAATCATGGTGAGAGAAAATTCCTTTTATCAACTTCTTCCGATTAGGCCAACTAAAAGTTGTATCTTCTCTAGGTGAATTAACTTTAACTACTAATAAATTACTTCCGGAATTAATAACATGACTTATATCGAAGTAAAACCTCTGAAAATATCCTTCATGTTCTCCAAGATAAACGTCATTAAGATAAACCTCACAAAAGTAATCCACACCATCAAATTGTAAAATGACTAACTCATCACCACTTGAAACATATTCAAATTCACTTAAGAACCAAATTGTACCTGAATAATCACCAATTTCTGTTAGATACCAATTTGAAGGTATCTTTAAAAAACCAACTTCATTGCTCAATAAGGCTTTTTTTACATCTTCTAAATTAAGACTGTCATTCTGATCTTTTATGTATTTCCAGGTACCGTTTAGAAGTTTAGATTTTTGTGGCCGCATATTTCAAAACTCAATCTTAAGTAATGATGGTAGCGTTTCTAATTTTATCC
This sequence comes from uncultured Ignavibacteriales bacterium, assembly GCA_937138605.1. Lineage (GTDB taxonomy): Bacteria > Bacteroidota > Ignavibacteria > Ch128b > Ch128b > CAKZPH01. Next base: position 20,672 of record CAKZPH010000152.1, on the reverse strand, counting down.
AATTTGAATCTAAATCAAAAATTTGTTTTTCGTTAATGAAAATTTGTTTAAGTGGTTTTTCTATGAAATTATAAACCTCAAGATAAACGTTTTGTAAATCTAAACTACCATCAACGAGAATAACAAACTCATTATCGGAAGTCTTATCAATAAAAAGATCTATATAACCATAAAATGTCCTAACATTTTTCATTTCAAACTTTCTGTCTTTGTCAAGGAAAGACTCGTCAAAACCCATCAACAATTTCAAAGTTGAGTTGTCTTCATCTTCAAAAGCAAAGAGATTTCTAAATGCATTAATGTAATCTGACCCTACCCAGGTGTGAGGCATATCACCAATAAATCTTGGACTAGCTGAGTCTTTCCAAACAACTTCAGCCCAATGATTCCAACCAAAAGGTCTTTGATACTTCAATATAAATTCTAGAAGTTCACAAGCTCTTTCCTTTTGGTGTCGAAATATAAACGCATTTATATTCCTCAATTCATAGGGAGTAAAATTTTCAAAATTTTTATAAACGTCTCTTTGAGAAATAAAATCATAGTACTTATCAAATGTGTTAACTAGTGCTTCTTGAGGAAGAATTTTATTTAGCATGCATGGGAAGAAAACAACTGAAGTTGATGTTGGATCAAAATCCCCCAATTCTACGCAACCAGGTATGTAATCAATCCCATGATTTTTAATGGTCTTCATAAGCGAGTTCTTTAAGTTATCTACAAAGTCATTTAGGATTGTTTTGAATTTAATAGTGTCTGAGGATTTTAATGTATTAGCAATTTCCAAAGCACTTGAGATACCAGAGTATGTAAAAAAATTATCCCAGTAAGAATGCATCGGTTTGGCTGAATAACCTTCGTGACTAATTGATTGTGGCATTATTCCAAAAAAAGCGGAAAGAGAATCAATCAAGAATTCTTTTGTTTTCCTTGAGTTGATAAGATTAACAATGTGATTTACAATTCTGTTTACTAAATCGTAATTTTCTTTAACAAACGCAGTATCCTTTGTAAACTTGAAGTACGCATTTAACAAATAAAGAAATTGGCCATGGCTATCATGTTCATCCACGGGGTCAGGTCCTCGTAAATCTACAACACAGGGAACTTTACCACTCTCATAAATATGTTTTCCATACCATTTAATAAAATTTTTCACTTCGCTATCAAAACCAAATCTCAGTAATGCAGTTGATGTAAGAGAACCATCGCGTATCCAACTTCTTTCATAAGAACGCGAACCTGGTTGAATTCCTGCCCCATCAGTGTTAATTAGAATATAGGCAAGATTAGATTTAACAATATTATAAAGTCTATTTAACTTTTCACTTCCTTTAATTGATGTGTTGCCTAATCTGAATTCCCAGTAACTAAGTGTTTTTTGATATTCCGAATTGAATAAAGCATCAAAGTAAGAATCATCAATATGGGTGAGCGATGAGTAATAATCATAAACAAGACGAATTGTAATTGTATCAGACTTTCTATTTGAGAAATCATAAGTGAGTAGAGCTGAATTTAACTTATCATAACCATTGGTATAATTTGAACCATGGAAATTATTTTCTATTAGAGCAGATAAGGCATCATTCTTATTAAATTCAAATACAGTTGCTTTTACTAGGTTAGAACAGTTATAAAAAAGTTTTATTCCATTTATGACAATGGAGTTTTTACTAACAAAAATTGAATCAATTGAAGAAACTCCACCGGGATTATTCAAAAATTGATAGATTGGATTAACCTGGAATGGTAATAAAGCAAGATGAAATTTTATTTTAGGTTTATTTTTCCTTTTACTAACAACTTTGTATTCGATTAAAAGTTTAGAAGATTTATTTGGAATACCAATGGAGAAAGTTTTTATTGTAACGCAAAGATTTTTTGAGTGCCATTCTACTACTGGAATTGGTAAATATGATTTTTCTAAGTATTGTTTTTTTTGAAAATGATGATGCGTGAGAATTTTATTATTTGATTCCACAAAAGGTAAAATAGAAAATTGATTTTTATCAATTTCAATCATACCGTTCCAGTCGATTAAAGCTTCTTTAAAGTCGCTATCCATTCCAACAACAGTCCAATAGGAGGCTTTGTTACTAAAGTAATCTGGTAAAAATTTTGAAAACTTAGTTTTTCCCAACTCAACGAAAATTTGATTTTTTGTCTCAGCAAATGAGTAATCAAATATTTTCAGTTCAGAAATTTTTATACCATTTTTTGCTGAGATTGAGAATTTTAAGTATTTAGTTTCTAGCTCTCGAAACTGCAGAATTAAATTGTTTTTTGTTGAGTTTGAAACACTTAAAACAGAATTCCAATTTAAAGAATCAACTGACTCAAAAATTTTCAAATCTTTGGAGAAATTATTATTAAATACAATTTTAATCCCACCAACTTCATAAGGTTTATTAAAACCGACAATAAATTCAAAATTTTTCTCTTTTATACTGATAATTGAACCATTTCTTGTTTGAAGAATCGGCTTAAGAAATTCAGGATAAACAACAATTTTGAGTGTATCTTCTTCAGGAATTTTCTCTAAAAATAACTCATCGATAAAAATTGTGCCGCTACCTCCTTTAGAAGATGCGATTGTAAATTCAATAAAATCAAATTCCTCAAATGCAGTATCACCGGTCGGTCCCCAAGCAAATTGTATGTTTTGTTTTCGAACTATGTACCTTTTCCAATCGCTTGGAAAATCAAAGTTTCTGTTATTATACCACCAAACATTTTCCTTAGAGTGATCGAGAAACTTAATTTCAAAATTGTTGGAAGGAGAATTTGCTTTAATGAAAAAATAAAATCGATAATTATCAGGTAATTTTAATTTTAACTTTTTCTGAATACCACAATAACCACTTCCATACTTAAAATTATAATCAATTTTTATACAATTTCCCTTAATTCCCTCAACAGAGGAAAATTTTAATTCGGCACCTTCGGATGTAAAAATTTCCCAATCACTTAAATCGTCAAAATCATCGAGTAAAAAATTTTCATTCTGTGAATAGACAATAGAGAATGTTATGAAAAGAATAAAGAAATATTTCATTTTAAACGAGTTATGTTTAATTTTTTCAAACCATTAATTATAATTTCATCCTTCATTATATATTTCCATACAAATCCATTTCGATAATTCTCGATCATTAAAACTATCGGTCCCTGATCTATCCCAAGGTACTCTTTGCCAAACCAATTGACTGTTAAATTAAAAGCATCAACAAAGCCATACTTACCCCATATTCCCGTATCCTTAAATCTATTATAAAAACTCATTAAGGTAGGTATACAAATCTCTGGCGCAAATGGGATGGAGGCGGCTACTGCAGTTGGGGCTATAGTACCATCATCAAAAAAAACCAAATCCGGCCCACTTGTTCCTCGTCCAGCATATTCATAAAAAACTTTATCATCAAAATTGTAACTATTCCCTGGACCATCGCATGCAGTAATTCCCCAAGTCAAAGAGTCATAGCCAATCCATCCTTTTGGATTTTCAATTGCATAAAATCTTTGTATGTAAGTTGCCCTTCTTGAATTTTCAAAAAAATCGATTCCTCTTGCTTTCAAAGTATCGTCAGCAAGATTTCTAAAATCAATGAATATGTGAGAATATTGATGACCAAATAAAGGAGGAAATGCTAAATGTCCAAATCCTTTATATGGTTCTCTCCAGTCATAATGTTTCATCCAAGTTTTGTAACCTTTCTCAACATCTTGCATATTCAATCCAGCTGCTATTACATAGAGAAAAAGTGCTTCATTATAACCTATCCATCCAAGAGAATTATATGATGAATCTTCAGGATGCCATCCCATATTTATGGCAAAGGGATATTTAGAATCTGCATGCATTTTGAAGAAATTCCAGTTAATCTTTTTTAAAATCTTTTCAGCTAAATAACGAATCTCCTTTTCTACTTTTGTATTTTTTGAAAAATAATTTCTTGAAAAAATTATTCCGGCAAAAAGTAATCCCGAGTCAATGGAAGAAAGTTCACAATTCCATTCTCTTCGTCCCGTCTGAAAATTCAAAAAATGATAGTAAAATCCTTGATACCCTGTAGCATTTAATTTTTCACTCTGTTCAGAAGTGAAAAAAAACCTAAGCATTTTAAGAGTTTTATCAGCTGCTTCTTTCCGCGAAATCCATCCTTTCTCAGCACCTATTGCCCAAATAGGTAGAGCAAATCCACATGCAGCAATTGTAATAGGCGAACTTACAGTTGAACGATCTCTGACTAAGGAATTTTCATGATTAATTTCACTTAAAAAATATTTAAAAGCGTAGAACTGAACTGTATCAAGAAATTCCTTCTCTTTACTAGTTAATTTTGAATAAGGCAAATATGGATATTGAATAAACTTTTGACCATTCAAAAAATTAAAACTGAAAAGAAAAAGTACGATATAAAATTTCATTAAATTCATTAAAAAATTCTTAAAATTTTACCCATAATGTTTTCTTAATCAGATTTTGAATATATGTTAAAAAGAGATTGAAATAATTTTTAACTAATTAGACCATTAAGATAAATTAAAAATTAAGTCCAAATGTAACTCTATGTACGGCTTTAAGTTTAGAATAGTCAGCCCAACTATAGTCAAATCGAATACGATAAGAGTTAAGAATGCTAATATCGGTACCTGCACCTAATGTCAAACCACCTTCTCTATCGTCCAAGAACAAGTTTCTGTATCCACCACGAATGCTAAATAAGTTTAGAAATTTTAATTCCCCACCAAGAGCAAGACTCTCGTTGTTATCATTTGGATGTAATGCATCAACCGATAGAATAAATTGATAATCCTTAGAAAATTTTACAGTATAAGTTATACCCGCTCTAAATGTAGTGGGTAATGAAAATTCGTCTGTTCTTAACTCAGCAGGTAATCTATCATTATCTCCGTATTTTTTAGGATCGAAATCATAATTTATGAATAAATCTGTACCGGAGTATTTTCCATGAGTACCATAATTAGAAACCGCAGCACCAAAAGTAACTTCGCTTTCTGGAATTTGATATTGAACACCAAAATTGAAGAAGAAACCATTAAGTGAACTATGCCAAATAGTTTCATTGAAATATGAAACTACCAAACCAATTGCAACTCTGTCAGTCAACATTTTACCATATCCTAAGCCTAATGCAAAATTAGTCACAGAATATTTTTCTCCTGTACCCAGAGGCATTTCTACAGTCCGAACCGGAATTTCACCACTGTTTAAGGAAATGATTTGCAATGCGAACGTTCCAACCATACCAATATTAATTGCAACAACTCCATAATTATATCTGATGTCAGCTAACCAATTGGCAACCGTAAAATCTGCGTCGATGTTCCTTATTCTTCCTAAACTTGCAGGATTATAATATACCATCGAAGCATTTCCAAAATTACCTGCACCAGAACCACCAAGAGAAGAAATACGTGAACTTGGTTCAATCTTAAGAAATTGACCTACAGTTGTTCCAACTTTGCTCTGCGAAAAAATTAACGAATTTAAGACCAAAAAACCCACTAAAAATTTTTTCATTTTGACACCTACTTAATGATGGCAAATTTTCCTATATAATTTCCTACATCATTGCTTTCTACATGATATATGTATAGCCCTGGAGCAACTTCAAGATTATCTTTCGTTCTTAAATCCCATGAAACAAATCCTTCGGTGATACTACCATTGTGATGTAATTGCTTAACTAGTTCCCCGGATAATGTATAAATTCTGATTGTACAATTATTTGGTAGGTTTCTAAACTCAATTTTTCTTTCACCACGACCTGATACAGCATACCTCTGTGGTTCAAATGATGCAGCAGCTACATATGGATTTGGAACTACATAGGGTTCATTTTTGAATTGTTCTTTCGCAAGTTGGTTATCTATTCTGTGTGACCTTGTCTTAAATGTAAATTTATCTTGTGATGAAAAAGGTATTCTTAATTTAATAATAATTTTATCACCAGTTGTTGGCGGAATAATAGTCCCACTACCAAGTCCAGTTGTATCTACATCTACTCTCCATGTTGGTCTTGGCACAGTGGAATTTTTCTGATATGTAATAACCTCAATGTATTCACCAAGTGCTGATAAAGTACTATCATTATTCACATCACGAAATCTCATTTTCAACTGTAGATCTTCTGTATCAGTTTTTGCAATGGCTCTAAATTTCACTGGTTTCGATGGAGCACCGACAGCAGCAATTGTAGTATCTAAAACTCTATCAGAAAATTGTATTTCAATGTCCGATGGAAATCCTGGCCTTCGAAGAGTAATTGGCAAAGCTGGTGCATATCTGTATCTTATTCTCAAATTCGTTTGTGATGATTTAAACAAACCTGATAATACCGAATCAATTTCAAGCGTACGTGGGGTTTTGATTATTGGTAAAATTCCATCGCCTGTTACACCATTTCCTAATGAATCGAGATCATTTCCATAACTAAAAAGAACTTCACCCCTTGTTAAATTTTTTAATACATAATATTTAGCTCTAACACTATCTTCATGGTGAACAAAAGATATTTCATAAAGATTATCATTTGGAACAATTGCAGGATTTTTAATCACAAGACTTACTGAACCTGTACCTTTACCAGATACATGTTGCAATTGGTATATTTCAGAAGAAACATAACCAAGCGTATGTGGATTAGGTGTTACCATGCCTACATTTTTAGGCAATACAAATCCACCCCTTAAAGTTTGACTTACAGAAATTGAATTTTCAGAAGGATATATTTCTATTGAATCTGCACCTCTATCATAGGCACAAACTGCATAAAAATACCTTTGACCATTCTTAACTGTTGTGTCAGTCCAGGTATGAGTTAAGCCTGTATTAGCACCTAAGTAATATGCAACACCTTCAACTGTAGTTTTTGAGAATCCCGCTATATCATTTATTAAATCAAATTGAGCTATGGGCTTACCATTACCTATTGGGCTTGAGCCTGTTGCTGTTAAAATAATTTGGGGATCAAGAAATGCAGGGTCGGTACTTCTATAGATTTTATACCCTTCAAAATCATTGGTATAAGTTATTGGGTCAAAAGCTCGTTCAGCTACATCATCCCAGATTAGCGTAACAAAACCATCACCAGCGTAAGCTTGTACTGTAGGCATTGGTGGTGGTACGGCAAATTGATAATTAGCTTTGTATATCTGTTGAACAACTTTTATAGTTGTTTTTAATTCGCGTAAATCTTTTCCAAAACCTAGAGCTAATGAAAATCTTTCTGTTCTTCCTTTTTTAAGTTTAAATGGTCCAGAAGCAAATAAAAAGCCAATGTTGTAATTCAAAACTAAGGGTTTATCAAAAGCACTATCTGGATTTGTAAAAATATTATAAAGCCGCATAGGCCAATTTTTCCCATCATCAAAAAATACGATTTGGTCAACTTCTTGTGATGGATTACCAAAACCTGGCCTAATCCTATTCATTTTAAAACCCGTTAAACCAATCTGATCAGATTCATCGATATCAGTCTTATCGAAATTAGTTTCACCTAAAGTAGGTTTACCATCACGTTCACCCTCATCGTTCGTTCCGAAAATTCCATCGGCTCCTGTATCGTGAAATTCAGCAATCCAGTCCATATCCTCATCCCCTGTCCACCAATATCCTAATCTGTATGCTGGTCGTTCTTCCAATTTATTATAATATTTTTCAAACTTTACAAGATCATATTGAGTTTGTACATAATTACGAATGTTATCCTGACCAATGATTAAAGTCCCTTCACCACTTAATCGGCTTTCATTCTTAATTCCGTCATCATCATTATCAATCAAGTCAAATTCATTACCCGGCGTTTCTAAATATGAATACCCCAGATATCCTGTCGGACCTTGAAAACCATTACCATAATTATCCCAGGTATAAACTAAATTCAAACCAATTTCTTTACTGAAGTAGGCATTGTCATCATCAGATTCTGGTATTCCATCTCTTCCAACTGCTGAACCACCAACACCGGAATCCATATAAAGCCCAAATAAAATATTATCATTATAATCGGTTGTACTCTCATTTGTAATGTCATAATGAAAGAATATTACATAACCAGCTTGCGGATTCGACCATTGAAATCCTCTTTGCTCCACACGAAGCCCCAACCCTCTTCTCGTATTATCACGATAATCCGGATAGAAATCCCACGCATCATAAAACTGATCGTCATAAACAACAAAACTTTCTTGATCAGCTTTAGGCGCTTTACCAAAGTATCCATTCCAGCTACCACTCCAACCCGGATCAAATGGGTCGTTCAATTTATCGATCCATTTATCTGGCCAAGTTCTTGGGTCATTGCTCATAGCAACACTTCTGGCGACATTAATCGCAGGGTTGGTCTGAAAGTATCCTGGTCGTGGTTCAAATCTCATTGTTTTACCAGTGATTGGAGATGTACCTTGTCGCTCTCTATATCCTGTCTCCATTATATATGCATATCTACCATTCCTTTGTAAAATCTTCGCCAGAACAAATGGCGTTATACCATCAGAATAATTTTCACCACTCCCTTTTGGAACTTCAACTGAATGAAAAACACTATAGTCAACTTTCAATGGGTCCGGTGGATAATCACCAACCATTCCATAATTGTAGAACAAAGTTCTTATTTTATTTGCATCGTGAAGTCCCTTGCGTTCCATATCGATCCTTCCACGCAATTCGGGAGGAGTAACAGGGACTAAATCATTTTGAGCAAACAGGGAAATGCTAAAGGTACAGAAGATTAAAAGAAATAATGAACTCTTCATCATATCGTCAAACCTCTATTTTGAATTAAATGAAATTCCAAATTCTATACGTCGTGGCTCAAAAAATCTTGATGGATCGTTCAAAGCCGAACGATGCACAGCTGGAGTTAACGAATAATCAGGACTCCCTGTATTAGCAAATACAAATCCATTAACAAAATGATTATTAAATAGATTTATTATCCTCGAAAAAACTGTAAAGTTAAACGTTTGAAAACTAAACATTCTTTCTATGCGAAGATCAACTAACACAAACGATTTTTTTCGACTTGAGTTGGTTTCAAGGTCTGCGCCAAATCCAGTCCCAATCTCCGGCGTGTAAGGTTGACCTGAACCCATTTTTAAAATTGTTGAAAATGTTATAAGAGAGGGATTATTATAAATTAGAGAAATATTAAGTGTGTGTCTTTGATCCCAATTAAATGGTATAGTTCTAGGCCTTGGATCTTTTCCAGCAGCTGCTCTATTAGCTGTTTCTCTAGGATCAGAGGAATTACCGAATGCGTACTGTAAGGTGTAATCAATGGACGAGGTAATATAGTTAAGATTTTTTTGATACAATGAAATCGTGAAACCATATGCTTTTCCAAAGTCAACATTAGTAAATCTACCATATGACGCAGCTGTATATGTATCAACGAATTCAACACCAAGTAAATTTCTGATGTCTTTATAGAAGAAAGACACTTGAGTTCCAAAAAATTCAGAAAGTGCCTGTTTGTAACCAAATTCATATTGAATAGTTTTTTCTGGCTTTAAATCCGGATTTCCCATCACACCGTAAGATATTCCACCAGCTTGAAGTTCATCAAGAATGGAATAATCTGCATTATCATATAAAAGACCAAGTCCCGGCAATTGATAAAAATGACCATAGCTGAAATAAACAGAAGTTCTATCTGTCAATGGAAAACTAAAACCCAATCTTGGTGCAATAGCATTTTTCATACTGGTTCGTTTGGGATAGGATGGTGGTGCATCTGTTATCGAATTTGCTGGATTTTGCAAATCTGATGGAATTGTTGCTCTTGCATCGAATAATTCTAAACGTATCCCAGCTCTCACCACTAAATCATTCCATTCAATTCTATCTTGAAGATATGCAGCAAATTGTAAAGGATGATAAGTTCTCAAGCCAGGCATTTTAGGATACTGTTCTCTTGGCTGAAGTGTTTCTACTCCACCTATAGAAGTATATATGAAAAACCCAGGGGGTCCAAAAGTGATTTTAGATATTTGAAACTCAAAACCGGATTCAATATAATCACTATTTGTTGCCTGCCAGGCCAATTCACCTTTTAGTAAATATGAATGTGTCTCTTGTTTAAATCTTCCCAGGTCTACACCCTGAACAATTGCTCCATCTTCATAGTTAGCATCCCCTTTTGCTGGACCTGCTTCTAAGTATCTTGGATCATACAAATCTTTGTAAACATAATCCTCGTATAAAAAGTAATTTTGTCTTAAATTTAGTTTGTAGAAGATCCGGCTACTTAAAGTATGAACGAAGCTAATACCATGTGAAAAAGAAGTGGTATAATTAGTTTTAATTCCATCTGGATTAAATCTAAATGAATGATTATAATTTTTCGCTTTGATATAATTAAATATATTTTGATATGATATTTGAATACCTGAAATTGATGTATTTAATACCTTCCCTTGCCCACTCCACTCAAGACGATAATTCAATGGAACCAGTTTTGAGTCACCACTAATTGTAAATTTCTTTTTCTCAAAATCATGCTTGTCAAAAGGTGAAAATCTTCTTTTGCCAAATAAATAACCTGAGTTATAGTATCTTCTTCCACTCAAAAAGAATGTTGTTTTAGGTAAACCAGTTGGTCCACTTAAAGATATTTGAGTGTTTTGAATTCCAATTGGACTATAAGAATAATTGTTTGGATAACGTTTAATGTCACCTGTAAAGTAGTCACCACCGTAAATCTCACCTGATAAAATAAATTTTTCAGAACCAGATTTTAATACAGTATTAACAATTCCTGACATCGCTTGACCATATTTCGCATCAAACGTGCCACTGATTACTTGAACTTCTTCTATTAAAGAACGATCAATTTCTAATATAGATGAGTTATTGTATGGATTTGTAATACTAACTCCATCAATCTGATATTGTACCTCTCCAAGTCGTCCACCTCGAAAATGTCCATCAATAACTCCAGCTTGAAGATTTACTATATCTTTTAGGTTTTGCACAGGTAATGCAGTAATATCATCTTTATTAATTGAAACAACAGTGCTAGTTTGATTAAACTCAACGATTGGTTTCTTCGCAACAACGATCACCTCTTGTCCAATTAAAGTTGCAGGTTCTAATGTAACATTTATTGTTGTGGTTTGATCAGAATTAACAATTACATTTTCGATAATTTTTGTCTGATATCCCACGTAACCAAAACGCAAGGCATAAACACCAGGCCTAATATTCAAAACGATATAGCTACCATCAACACCGGTGGCAGCACCTAAATTTGTCCCAATAATTAAAACATTTGCTCCAATTAAAGGCTCGTTTGTATCCTGACTTAAAACTCTTCCTCGAATTTTACCTACCGACTGTCCATTTGTCAAGTTGTAACTTAACAATTGCAAAAAAATCAGTCCTAAAATCCACTTCATCTTGCTATTATTCACCTTTTGATAAGTAAAATTTCTCATAGCTAATCTCTTATCTTAGTTAAATAAAGAAGAGGTCTGGAAACGAATTTCCAGACCTCAAACCAACTTTATTTCATTAAAAACATCTTGCCAGTATTTATTGATGCACTTTTCTGACCAATTATCTTATACAAATAAACACCTGAACTTAATCCTTTGGAATCAAATTTAAATTCATTTATGCCTGAAACGGCATCTATAACTTCCATTCGAACAACTTGACCAAGAATATTATAGACAACCAAATTAACAATTCCATTAGCTGGTGATGTGAACCTAATTACCGTTGTTGGATTGAATGGATTTGGATAATTACCTAAAATTTTATAGTAATTAAATCCAGGTGCTACAATCTCATCTTCAACACTAATTAATTTTGATGGATCTATTTTACCCCAGGCATATGCAGGACCCCAACCGTTTTCTCTAAAGTACCACGTCCTTGTACCATAATTCGCCAATGAATCATCAAAAGAATCTCCATCAAATATCGTTAAACCAAAGAAAAATGCACCATCAACATCTACATATCCTAACTTGGTATAATCCAACTTCATTTCTATTACAAATCCACTATCTATATCAGAATTATTATTAACTGTCGAATTGCCTTTCAATCTCACAAAATATTGAGCCCATCCTGAATCAACCATCGTTTTCAAATAATTCAATGCTTGTGGCTGACCATTCGGACCAAATGCCAACAATAATTCTCTTGCACTCGGTATATTCTCTTCATTGTAAAACGAAAAATCTGCTACTGTCATCATTATACCATCAAGTTTATCAAATACACTTGTGCCCTGTAATAATTGATCATTAACATCTGCAGAGATATATAAGAAATTGTTTTTGAATGCCAATCTAAATTTTACATAAGATGGATCTACTACTGGCGGTCTTGGATTTCCCCCTAATTCAGGCTGAAACTGTCCACTTAACCATGGCCCGGCTCCAGGATATTGATCTCGTATTGTATTATTTCCCCATGCAATCTCAATTGGTGTAGTTGTCCAAATAATTTCATTTAAATATCCATCCAGAATTGGGTCAGGTAAATACCCTGCATTTCTTATGGTATAATCAACATCAATTACAGGTAACACAGTTGTATTAATATTAATGTCTGGTCTAACATATACTCTCATCGCATTATGAGAATTTGTATTACCCCAAGGACCTTGTAACCATGTCCTGGTAGATGCTACTCTTTGTGGATCTCCCGCAAATAACCAATCACAATCCCATATGCTAAAATTCAACATTACTATATCACCCGCTGGTGCCGTTGGTGTATAACCTAACTCAGTCAACTTAAACTTCATCTCTACCACATACCCATTATCAGGTAAATTATCATTATTCGATAAACCATTGACCCTGGTCCATGCATCCCATGCTTCTATCTGCGCAGGTGTTCTCGTGGTATCGGTAAAATTACCAAATTTACCTATAAATCTCGGCTGCGCGCCTACCCTCGGCTGATCAAGCGGTGATGGTAAACCAGCCAACCAATATGTGTAGAAAAACTCAGCCGCCTTAGCCGGACGTGTCCCATCTGACTTGTCCTTTATATTCATTAATATTCCATCCCATCTCGCCCAATCCGCATTACCTCCTACACTCGAATCCTTCACAATAAATGCCATATATAAATATTCACCTTTGACTAAAAACTTTATCGTAGCCACCAAAGGATCAAATATGGCATTTTCATTAAACTCCGGTCTCCAGCCACTGGTAGGTTTATCACTCTGACCATAACGAATTGTTACTGAATCTGCTTTTTGCCATGACACCTCGTTCAATTGGCCGTCTAATACTATGCTTTCCGTGGTTGACCTTGCCCATATTACATCTTTACGAATTTGCTGAGCAAACACCACAGAAGATACGAGCAAAAGAAAAAAGAAAATATAAGCACGTCTTAACATAGCACCTCCTTATTAAATTAGTTTAACAATGATTTTATTAGTTGATTCTTCCAATTCAGGAATAACAGAACCTGCGAACTCTTTGGCATTGATTATGATTTTTTCAATGCTTGAATATTTTTTGTTGGGATTATGAAACTCGATTTCATAAAGCTTACCTCTAAAAATTCTTTTGACCTTAACATAATCCCAATTATCTGGGAAACACGGATCGATCACTAGTCCTTCTCTGGATGCTCTAACACCAATTAAGAAGTCTACAATAACTTTTTGCAACCAATTTGCAGAACCAGTATACCAGGTCCATCCGCCCATACCATAAAGTGGAGAATCAGGCCCTTCAACATTTCCCGGTGTAACATAAGGCTCTGCTAAATATTCGTCAGGATTCAAACCATTATAAACTGGGGATAGTCTTTTATAAATTTCATATACTATTTTTTTTTTCTTTGCAATTGAGTATCCCCAAATAGCCCATGTTGCGGCATGTGTATACACTCCACCATTTTCTCTTCTTCCAGGAGCATAACGAGTTAAATACCCAATATATTCATCAGGTTTCGAATATGCAGGGAAAAGTAAAAGTGGACCATTTTTTTGGAGGAGTATTTTCTCTACTGAATGTAAAGCTTTACTACTTCTATCTTCCGTTGCAATTCCACTGATAACTGCCCAGATTTGTGAATTTAAATAAATCTTCCCTTCTTCATTCTCTCGACTACCAATCTTTTCACCGCTATCCTTTGTTGCCCTAAAGTACCATTCACCATCCCAAGAATAAAGGTTAAAGGCTTCTTTTAATCTTTTAGCTCTTTTTTCGTATTCATCAGCATTTTTATTATCGCTTATTAATTTAAGAATCTTTGAGAATTCTATTAAAACATAGTACAAAAATTCAGTTAACCATATTGATTCACCCTTCCAATTAAGACCCACTGCACTTAATCCATCATTCCAATCACCAGCACCAATTAGTGGAAGACCTCTTTCACTAAATCTGCTTAAAACTTTATCTATTGCTTTAAGACAATGATTAAGTAAATCATCCGGTTCTTCACTGTCATAGTACTCAACTTTTTCATATAGAATGGAAAAATCATTGGTTTCATTTAGATATTGAATGACAACAAAAGGTAACCATAATAAATCATCCGTCATTTTAGTTTTTAACCCAGTTTCGGTAATAGGATGCCACCAGTGGAGTACGGTGCCATCTTTTAATTGATGTTTGGCATGTAGGATAATTTGATGTTTTGTTTTGTCAGGATCGATTGGTAAAAATACTAGACTATCCTGTAATTGATCACGATAACCATAAGCGCCTGATTGTTGATAATACGCCGTTCTAGCCCATAACCTGCATGAAATCGCTTGATACTTAAGCCATCGATTAACTAAAATATCGATAGACTTATCAGGAGTTTGTACTTCTAAAGCAGAAGTTATTTTATCCCAAGTTTCTTTTACAAATTCGAAAGCCTTATCAACATTATCGTGATTACTAAATTTAGTTACTACTTTTTCTAATTCATTACTATCTTCCTTTAAACCCAAAATAAAGTTGAATCTTTTAGATTCATTTCCATTTAAAGAAATTTTTATCTTGACTGTTCCTATTGGGTCATACCATCTACCTTGAGTGTTAGTTAGTTTACCATTCAAAACTCCAATTGGTCTTTCGATCGAGCCATAATTGCCAATAAATTTTTCTTTGTCACCTTCAAATTCTAATATTTTCTCTGATGAAGTTATGAAACCTATGAAGGGATAATCAATGTTCCAATGCACGCGATTACCTAAAGGAATTTCCCATAGTTTTTTTGTAGCAGTTAAAGTATTGATATTTTCTAAAAACTTAGTTTCAATAAATGCTTTATGAAATTCTCTATGGTAATCATTTGAAGAACCAAGACAAAACTCGAAGTAGGAAAAAATTTCAATCTCAAGTGATTCATTTGAGGTATTTGTTACTATGAAGTCCCAGACCTCAACTGTTTCATTAAAAGGCACAAAAACTCTTAATTTTATCTCTAAACACTTGTATTTAGATTCAAAAATGGAATAACCTTGACCATGCCTGACTTTAAATTCATCTAAATTATTTTTAACGAGATTAAATGTGGGTGAAAAAAGTTCTTTACCATTAAGTTTGAAGTAAAAATATTTTCCCCAATTATCTTGAATTAAATCTTGATGCCATCTATTTAATCTGTTAAACTCTGAGTGGTCAAGAAAACTGAATCCACCTCCGAGTTGTGAGATAACTAAACCATATCTTCCATTGGATATAACATTAATCCACGGTCTGGGTGTTAATGGATTTGTAATAACATATTCTTTATAATCATCAGTAAAGTAACCATATTTATTTTGAAACAAACTCATTTCATTGTTACCATTTTAGTTGAACCTCCTACGACAATCCCTGTTGAGACTTTTAAATGCACTGGTTCGAAGTTTTTATCTTTATTTTTTAACAATCTCAAAAGAATAGACATTGCTTCAAATCCCAATTCATGTTTAGGTACATGAACTGTAGTTAAAGTCGGGTAAATCACTTCGGAAAGTAAAATATGGTCAAAACCCACTATTCCTATGTCATCAGGAATAGATAGTCCAATCTTATTAATATATCTATAGCAACCTAATGCCATCATATCGTTGAAACAAAAAATTACTTCGGGCTTTTCAATTAACGCCAGTAATCTGCTGCAACCAAGTTCTCCACTTTTCAAATCAAAATTACCTGCAATTATCCACTCATTCCTTATTGGAATACCAAGCTCAAGCATAGCAGACATTACTCCTTCAAGTCTTTCCTGTGAATCATAATTGTCATCGGGTCCGCGTATAATCCCAATTTTTTTATATCCAAGTTGCTCAACAAGAAACTTTGTCATTGTGTAAGAACCTTGAAAATTGTCGATGCTAACAGTATTAGCATTTCCCCAGTCGTTTTTACCAGTTATAACTACCGTAGGTATATGTGAATTTTGAATTAGTTCTTTTATCTCCTCATGTTTGGATGGAAGCATTAAAATAACTCCATCAACAAAACTTTTCTGCATAAAATTATAAACAGATTCCACTATATCTCTCTTACTATGAGAACTAGCTACTATTAAATTATAGCCTTCGCTTGATGATACATCATCAATTCCATTAATTACATCCATGTAAAACTCGCCCCATATTTCAGGTACAACGAAACCGATAATTTTTCTGCTTTCTTTAACAAATGTTTTAATCAAACCACTTGGTTCATAATTCATTTCTCTTGCAATCTTAATAATTAACTGCTTTGTATCAGGTTTGACTGATGGGTGGTCGTTTAATGCCCTTGAGACAGTTGCAATTGACACATTTGCTTTTTTAGCTATTTCCTTGATAAGTGCTGCCATATTTTGTAAAATTTTTCATTTAGATTCAAATTAAATGAAAATATTTAAATTGTCAAGATTATTTTTTACAATTTTTTGTAAATTTTTTCACTACGTTTGTATCTATTTGTCTCGATATATTTATTAACTGCAATTTGTTAAGACATAATTGAATATTAAGGGAACAAGACCTAAGGGGAGCAGATTTTAGTTCTACGATTTATTGTGATATAATTTATTTTTGGAGAATTAATAGTTTTTTTATGTAGGTCAGTTAAAATTTATATAAAATTTTCTGAGTAATCTAAGGTATCATCCAAATTTAATGTGTTATTCATCGATTTAATATTTAAAAAATGTATAATTAACTTCAGGCAATCAGAATCGTGACTTTTGGTATTATACTTGAAAAAATTTCTATGTTTTTTATGCTCAACTGATTAAATTGAAACTCAAAAGACTGAGTATGAAGGATAGAAGAATTGACATTATTGCATTTGGGGCGCATCCAGATGATGTAGAGCTTTCATGTGGAGGTACCCTCATATCATTAGTTGAAAAAGGATACAAGGTTGGTATTGTTGATTTAACTCAAGGTGAACTGAGTACCAGAGGAAATCTCAAAAAGCGTAAGGAAGAAACAGAAAATGCCACTAAAATATTGGGAGTTCATTGGAGAGAGAATTTGAAATTTAAAGATGGTAACATCAAAGTTGAAGAAAAATCAATAAAAAAAGTCGTAGAAGTTTTAAGAAAGTATAAACCTAAAATTGTCTTTGCACCTTATTTTAATGACAGACATCCAGATCATAAAAATGCAGCATTATTAATCAAAGAGTCATCATTTTTCTCAGGATTAGTCAATTTTAAGATAGAAAAAGACTACGCACCTTATAGACCAAAAAAAATTTTTTATTATATGCAAAGCTATCCATTTGAGCCATCATTTATCTGTGATATCTCCCAATATTTTGAACTAAAAATGGAAGCAGTACTTGCTTATTCATCTCAGTTTTATAATCCTAATTCAAAAGAACCAGAAACATTTATTTCAAGACCTGAGTTTCTAAATTACCTTAAAGCTCGCGCTGAGTTTTACGGTTTTCAAATTGGGAAACAATATGGTGAGCCATTTTATTCCGAAGAAAAAATTGAATTTGATTTTTCACCTTATCTGGACTGAAAATTTTCAGCGAAAAGACTATTCTATAATTCAAATTGAATATGTTTTTCTTAATTCAATCATTAATAACTAATGAACTAAAGACATAATGAGTTTTTACCCTCAACCTAATGAATGGATTTGCGGACCTTTTGCACTTAAATACGCTTTAGTTATGCATGGAAAATTTGAAAACGAAATGGAAATATCTCAAAGAGCTGGTACTCATTGGTGGAATGGTACAAATGAACTTTCTCTTTCAAAAGCAGCTAAATTTTATGATTGCACATTAAAATCAATAAGAAGAAAAAACGAACAAAAAGCAAAAATAACTCTTAATAGATACCTCAAGAAAAAAATTCCATGTATTCTTTGTGTTGATAATTGGGAACACTGGATAACAGTAATTGCTTTCGATAAATCAAAATATATAATCGTTGATAGTCAGGAATCTCCTGTAATTCAAATTTATTCGTGGCGAACTCTAAGAAATCGTTGGGTTTACCGTGACTTGAAATCGGATTCTTTAATTTTTGATCTCTATCCCCTTGTTCCAAATTTCAAAAGAAATTCAAAACCTAAATTTGATTTAAACTTTGCTCTTGAACTTAGAAAAGAGAAAAATAAAGACTTAGCCAAAAATTGGGATTCTTATTTCAGCGATTTAATTGAAATTTGCAAAACTAAAACTTCTAAAACAACTAACTATATAACGCTCAATGAATTTTTTAGAAGATATTCAAAAATGTTAATTGATGAAGTATCCTATTGGCATGGCTTTCCAACAAGAAATGAACTCAAAGAGCTCCTCAATCGTTTCAAAATAGTTGCTGAAATTTATAATCTTATAATTCCTGAAGAAAAAATAATTCAAGCAATAAGTTCCTTTACTTCAATATTAATGATGTACTCCTGTGGAAAATATGGTATGCAAAAAATCTATTCATAAGGAGAAAACAAATGATTCGAAATCCAAAAATTCTTCATAAAAACAGAACAGCATTACTGGTCATTGATGTTCAGGAAAAAATTTTAAGAGTGATGCGTAATTATGAATCTCTAGTTGACAACATAAGAAAATTAATAGAAGGATTTAAAATCTTAAAACTGCCCATATTTTATACTGAACAATATCCAAAGGGTTTGGGTCCAACTACTGAGTTACTACTTCCCCATCTTCAACCAAATGAAGCTATTCAAAAGTTAACATTTAGTTGTTTTGGGGCAAGTTCACTTTTCAATGTATTTAAAGAAAAAAAGCTTGACCAAATTGTTGTTAGTGGAATCGAATCACATGTTTGTGTGATGCAAACTGTACTCGACTTACTTGCAAATGGTTTTCAAGTAAATGTTCCAATAGATGCAATCTCCTCGCGAAAAGAGCCCGATTATGAAGCTGCCTTAATGAGATTTTCAAATGAAGGAGCCATTGTAACCTCAACGGAATCAGTTCTATTTGAGCTATTAGAGGAATGTCGCTCTGATGAATTCAAACAAATATCAAAGTTGGTTAAGTAAAAGAAACTTTATTTAATTCGTTCGTGTTTTTCCTTTAGTTAAATAAATCAAATGGAGTTTAATATGAATTTCTTAAAAACCAAATTGAAACTATTTGTGACCCTTGTTTTAGTATTCAACTTTGTTCTAAGTTCAACTTCATACGCCTCAATGGAATTTCAAGAAAAGTCTACGAAGCAAAATGTTGAAAAAAAGGTAAAAAGCGAGAAGTCCAACGATAAAAAAGAATCTAATAAATTAATTTGCATTGTAACTAAAGAAGATGCTGATCCTGCTTTATCGATGGAGTATAAAGGAAAAGTTTATCATTTCTGTTGTAAAAAGTGTGTGAAAAAGTTTAAAGAAAATCCTGAAAAGTATATCGGTAAATTGTAAAATAATTTCATTTAAGTAAACAAGTTAGTTTAGCCGTCAATAGACGGCTTTTTTAATTTTATCTAAATGTTAAGGTAAAATAACCTTGGCAACTGATTATGTATTCAATTTTTCTTGAATTTTATTTGTACCTCCTAATTAATCAGTATATTTAATTACAACACAGTCCAGCCCCAACCATTAATACTCCTTTCTTAAACTCTCACTAATTTGGCGAAACTTCTTAAAAATTAACAAACTTATATTTTTAAATCCCAATATCCGAATCAATAACCTTCAAATTCAGATTAGAATTTTCTTTATTTAATATATCACAACTTTAGCTTCACCCTTCTCAGTGAATATTTTAGGAATAACATCAAATTTTGTGACTGTAAGTCTTAATAAATTTTTATCTAAAACAAATTATAGACGGGAATTGACACATTCAAAAGTGAGAGTTTTTGATGTAGCTAAATTTTTAACGATTTTTACAACTTCAAAAGTAACAGAACAAAAATCAAAAAATTAAAATTTATGATTTATTTAGTTTATGTTTTTGTAAAGTTTAAGTAATAAAATTAATACTTCTGCTTTTCTTGCACTCAATTCAATTACATATTTATCCTTATCCGTATATTCTTCAATTCATTTTTATAAAAATTCAAAGTACCCTGTTATTGCTTTAAGTGGACTTCTTACCTTATAACTCATTTCAAATGAAAGATTTAATTTTAGTAGGTTCATTTAGTGGGCTTCATACCTGATTTTAATGAGCTCAAATTCATATTTTTTGTGTCAGGTAACATTACCAAGAATTGAAAGTAAAATGAACTCATCGTTAACACTCATTTATGT
>CAKZPH010000151.1 GCA_937138605.1 uncultured Ignavibacteriales bacterium | reverse complement strand
CTCTCATCTAAATGTCCTTCTTCATAAAGTGTCAAGGGCACTTTATGACATTCGTTACAGCTTAATGGCTTACCAACTCCTTCTCCAAGCATATGTTCTATGTGAGCTCCTACACCTTTTGACTCAGGTGTAATTCTACCACTTAAATCTCTCGGAGGTGAAACCATAGCTGGATCTGCAAAATCACCATGGCAAGTATTACAGGCTTCTGGCCCTTTAGACTGTTTATGACAATTCAAACAACTCGAACCTGTAGTACCACCACTGTAATCTCTAGCATGACATTGCTGGCAGTTCTTCAAATCCCACTTAAGTGATTTAATTAATTTGCCGTGAAAATTTTCAGATTTAGGATCATTAATGCCTTCGTTGTGCAAAGATAAACCTAACGGAGGTGTAATGTTGTCTTGAATTTCACTACAAGAAATAATAAGCATTGCGGGTGTAAGCAACAATATTAAGTAATATAATTTTTTCATATTAACTACCTTCTTTTCCGCTTATCGTTTTTCTTTATGACAATTAATACAAGAAGGATCTTTTCCTTGTACATCGTGACAAGAAATACATCTCTCAATATCTCGTCTTGCTAACCTAGCATGTTCACCACCATTAGTTCCAGGGAAACTGACAAAACCAGGTTTCAGGTGCGATGCTGGCATAATACCACCAAGTGAAATGTCACCACCACTTTGATTATGACAGTTTACACAAAATGTTTCTATTTCATGACATGTCTGACACTGTCCATTCTTACCTTTTAGGTCCATTCCATGTGTAAAACGATAATTTAAGTCATGAACTCGATTTAATTTCTGTTGCTTTGCTCCATCAATGAAATTAGAGGATGAATAGGGTTGATAGAAATCGTTGGGCTTATTCTTTTCCGTTAAAATCTTAGTACCAACATGACATTCCTCACACGAATTGTTATCATGACACATTATGCAATTCGCATCTACTTTTGAAGCTGAAAATTTATGAAGTTTTACAAAGTTTGCACTTCTATGATCTTGAGGAATTAAATTAGCAGTGGAGATATGACACGCTTCACATGCATTAGTTTGATTGATGTCATTATGGCATTTATAGCATGACGCCATATCGGGGTTGTGAGAAACAGCTTGAAAACTATAATCAACTTCTGTCAAGCCCTTATGACAGTCATCACATTTTTGTCCATTTTCAATATGAAGCTTATGATTAAAGATAAGGTGTGATTTTTTAATAATAAACGGTTCATAAACATCTTCATAATGACAAGTGTTACAAGTTTCTGAGTCATTTACATCATGACAACTTGAACAATTATCTTTAACTGGTAAAAGTCGATCTGTTAGTTTAACTGATTGAATCACGCTAATGTGACAATTTTCACAATCAATTGATGCATGAACCTTATGTGAAAATTTTATAATATCTTTGTTCGTTTTTTTATCTCTCAAATTTTGAGGATTTGAAATGAAAGCCGTGATCATTAAAAATATCACAGAAAAAATCAGTAGTAGTAAATAGTAATTTTTCACTTTCATATTACAACACATTTAATTTTGTGTTAAACCAGTAATTTATTTTGAAGAATAATCGGAAATCACTCTTATAAATTTTGTTGTTCAAATATTGTCCCTGCAAATCAAATGATAATACTCTCCATGGTCGGAAGTTACTCCCGATTAGAAGATATAAAACAGAATTTTTAGGGCTGTCTTTAGATAATTTATATGAAGAGTAACCAACGCTTACTGAGGGAGTTAGTAATCCATTTAATATTGAGTAATTAGAAAAAATGGAAATTCCATCAAGTTCACCAGCATAACCAAATGATTTTCTGTAATTTATAACGCCATAAGGAGTAATTAAACCAGCCGTTAATCTTGAGCTGTTTTCGAATGAGTAGTCCACAAATCCAAATTTTCCAACTACATTAAAACTAGAATTAATTCTATAATTTAAGCCTGCTTCTATTTCTTGAGTATTTTCTACGACGGATTCAAATATGCTGAAGTAAGAATTGTATCTAATTAATGGTTCACGATAATTATAGTATAAATCAATATCAAAATTTTTTATTAATGCTATATTACCAAAAAGCTCTAACTTTGAAATTTTATTATAATTTAAATCATAAAAAATGTTACTACTCAAACTAATTTTAGAAAAATCATATCCTAACTCAGCATTCAAAAATTCATACTGACTACTACCACGTTTTATGAGCAATGTATCTGCATTAAAATCATCATCGAGTCTAATAGCTACGTAATCTTCTTCCTTAAAGTTTTTATTTATATATCCAGCTGAGAAGAATAAACCTCTCCAGCTAAAATTGATTTTTCCACCTGCTAAATAATTTTCGTTCCATTTGTCGATTAATCCTAATTTTTGATAAGCTGGAACATTTCCACCATAATATGCACTAACCTTGAGATTTTGATATTTGAATTCTGTTGTTAAACCATCGAAAATTCCGCTTGCAACCGAATGATAAAGTGGATGTCTACCTATTCTTAAAGTCAAATGATTAAAAAGTTCACGACCTTCTAAATAAAAGTTTGTGAACCTAACACGTGGATCGTATTTTACTTTTTTTATTAAATCCTGTTCAACTACAAAACTAGTCCTGAGTAAAAATTTGCTTTTGGAAAGATTTATCAACCCATGTTGATAAGAACGAAGAAATGTATTTGAAACATCTTTTGATTCAAACCGCTCAAAAGTATAAACAGACGAAGATAGTCTTCCACTTAATGTTTGAGAAAAAAGAACAAGAGGGGAAAAGAATAGCAAGATTAAAATTGGTAAATGTTTTTTCATATTTTTTCTCGTTTATTTTAATTAAGTAACTCTATAAAAGAAGATCGAACACGAAATTAAGGTCAAAAATTGTTCCATTGTTAAATGTCAATTTTTATTTGAGAAATACTTAAAAACAATAAAATTTGATAGAAATTAATATTTAGGTTTTTCAATATTGAGAATCCAATTTAAAAAATGAAAATGATTCGGGTACTCGAGAGTAGCAATCTAAATAGTGGAAAATTTTTAAATCATGGAGAATGAGGAAACAATGATGGCAGATTTTTTATTAACAGGATTGATATAGAAAAATAAAGGAAAAGGGCGGTCTCAGCAAGTAACCGCCCAAAATTTATTAAATAATCACTTTAATAAAACAAATTTTTTAATTTCTGTATTATTGCCCGCTTTAAGTTGATATAGATAAATACCCCCGCTTAATCCAAGTTCATCGGCATTCAAATCAATTTCATAGATCCCTGATTCCTTTTCTTCATTCAATATTGTAAAAATCTCTCTTCCCAAAACATCAAAAATTTTCAAAGTTAAATGCTCTTTTATCGGCACTTCAAATTTAATTTTTGTTTTTGGATTAAACGGGTTGGGATAGTTTTGATGCAATTTAAAGGTTTTAATTTCTTGAGATTCATCCACATTTGTGAATTTGCCAAATCTAAACACAAAATTTGTTTTATCCCCATTGTGTAAAAAGTGATAAGAGTTTTGATTCTTCATATCGATTGTTACATTATTTGTTTGATCAATCAATATAAATTGATATTGGTTAAGAATGGGCTGTGGAAAAATCTCACTCAAATTTTGCCACCTTAAAATTGATAATTCTTGTCTTTTTGATGAGAAAACAAAATTCCAAATCATTGTAGGTTGTGTTAAAGAAAATTTTCTTACATCTGAATAATACTTACTAAAGAACGGATGCCAGTTATCTCGATAAAAGTATAGTTCAACTGCACTATCGTTAGGTAAAGTTGGTGGTTTTGCATTATCAAATTTATTATCAAACTCTTCCGAAGCTTGATCGTTTAATCCAAGATAAAAAAGATTATCTGTCGCTACTGAATTTTGTGCAACAAAATTTATAATCCAATTTCTTTCATCAATCACCACATTATTCAATTTGGGTGGACTTCCTAAAGTTGAATTCTTCTCAAACACTAATTGTAAATCATTAACAAGCGTGGCTAACCAGTATCCTAAAAATTGATCTAATGTATCTGTGGCGAAGTATGATTTAGTTGTGGTATTATAACTAAAAATGTTCGATTGTATCCAATTACGATTAACAGCTGTATCGAAAGGAACTACTTCGATGCCTCTCTTTACTTTAAGTGAATTTTTCCTAATGTCCTTTATAAAAACATGAGAAATTAGATTCCATGCATTACTCAAATTAATGATAGTGTCATTTAATACAGGCATACCTGTAATCGCAAAAATCATAGGAGCATAAATTCCAAGCCAGTATCCCTTTCCTAGAAAAACAGAATCTGAAGGAACATAACCTCCATTTTGATAACTAAACAAATTAAAATTAGACGTATACTTTCCAAAGACTGAGTCTTTGTGAGCAATTTCGGGATAAAGTGGTAAACCCACCAGGTTCCAGCCTGTGGAAAATGTTTTAGTTAAAATCGGTTTTATTCCCTCGCCAGTTAAGTTAACCTGAAATTCAGGTGAATCAGGATCGTTACTAAAAATTGTTAGAGTGCCTAAATTTGTACCTAAAACTCTTGGACTAAATTTTATAGGTATTATTGCATTGTTACCTGGAGGAATGTTAATTGGAGTCGAAACTCCTACAATTGAAAAATTACCAGTTATAGTCAGATTAGAAATCACCAAATTTTCTAGACCTATGTTTTCAATTATTAATGTTCGTGTTGAATCATATTCAAGTTTCACTGAACCAAAGTTTAAGTTAGTTACCGCATAAAGATTAGGGACATATTTCCCAATGATCAACTTAAAGTTTCTTTCACCTCCACTTCCAGTATTATACAAATAATTACCTTGAGTTCTAACATTGTGAATAATATTTGTTGTTAGGTCATTAATAAAAATGTCAAGGTTAGATGGTACATCACTAAAATCGGTAACGCTCAACGTTGCGGTTTGATTGATTCTATCGGTGATTACCTTAAAATTCCAACTGATAGTAGACGTATCCAGTATTCTATGTGCTTTAATATCTCTATAAAAATTCGGTCCTAATGGATGCTCCCACTCAGGATGTGGAAATGTAACGTAGACATAATTTGCTGGAGGGGCTGGTGGTTTAGGTAAATCAACATCTGGGTCATAACCATCAGTTGCGTTTAACGCTAATCCCGCAAAGTTATTATTGTCACTTAAATTTAATGAAGAAATTGATGCACTTAATTTAACATCCCATTTTAAAAATTCCCTGTTGTTATAGTTCGAAGGTGCATTCGGAGAAATATTTGGTCCAAGTTCAAAGCCATACCAATGATCAAAATAACCTGGATTCTTATATCCATCACCACCACGTAATGAATTATCAGGAAAACTAGCGTATGTCCATTCAAACATTGGCGTCTCATTTATAAAATAACCTAAAACATAAATTTTCGACGGATTACCGATTCTACTTTTTGGTAGTTTGATTTCAATGAAATTCGTTGAATTATTATCAAATATTTCCATATTGTGAGGAGTTACATCAACCCAGACTGTTCCATTCCAGCGTTTTAATGCTTCGAAGCCACCTGTTGTTCGAACTTGAATCATATAATCGGCACGAAATGGCAAAGTCCAATTCTGTGTATTGAATCCAATTGCATTTAATGTACCGAAACCAAACTTAGGATCCAGATGCGCATGTACATCAAAGTAAAAAACAATCCACTTGTTATTGCTCTGACCCGAGCCTACATCAAATCCAGAATAACCTAAATAAATATTTTCTGCATCCCAGGTAAAGTAAGCCAAATAGCCACTTGAAGATGTTGAAAAAGTTTCGTCAGATGTAAAGTCATTAACTCCATCAATATTAATAGTGTGAAAAGAGGTAGCCAGTAATAAACTAAAAGAAAATATTAAAACAATTAAATTGATACTTTTTTTCATGTTTTAACCCTCGAATTACTTGATAAATAATATTTTTTTAGTTTGAATGCTATTTCCAGAATTAATTCTGATTATATAAACTCCAGTGGAAAGTTTTGAACCGTCAATGCTAACAAAATAATTGCCGGGTCTCAATCGTTCATTTAATAACGTTTGAATTTCTTCTCCAATTAAATTGAACAATTTTACCTGTACATCAAGTTCTCGAGTAAGAACTAGATTTAAGCGAGCGGAAGAGTTAAATGGATTAGGGAAGATCTCGGAAATATAAATATCTTCGTCTGAAATTTTTGATGATAAATTTTCCTTTATTTTTGTTATTGCGATTGTTGGATCGGGTATACCATCACCATTTTTATCCACTTCAACTATATAAAGAATTAATAAACTATCAGGACCTTGATATAGAGTATCGTTGCCGGGTGGACATAGTTCAATATCACAATTTGATGGAGCAGCATCACCACCTCCCCAATTATCACCACCGGAAATTACTGCAACTATTTTCAATTTTGTGAAAGGTGGAACTAATCCTGGTCCAAGTCCAAAAACCGAATTCCAGGCAATCCCAACTTCCGCCTGAGTAGTACCAGCCCGTGAACACAAAGATGTAATTTCGTATGAGTTTGAATCTCTAATCTTGAAAATCCTGGGTCTTTCTCTGTTCCAGCTTGCTATCATTAAATCTATATCATCATTAGAACGAAATCTAAAATTTCTGGGGAAAGCACCAAGATATCCACGATAACTATTAAAATCAGTTTCGCCACCTGCTCGTCCAAGATCTATAAATATCTGTAATGTATTAATTACTAAAGTATACTTAGCACCGATGTAAAAACTATCTGCATCATAAGTAAAAAATAAATCGTCAAATTCATTCACAAGAGTCCAACGTGAATCATCTATTGGATCATCTACAATAAGCCATTCCTCACGCCAGTCTTCATTACCAATATTTATTATTCCATCAATTCTTGGTTTAGCATAAGTATAGATGACTGTGTCTTTTTTGGCTTTAACTAATATTCTAAAGGTTGAGGTATCAGCACCACCTTTACTATCATAAACACGATATTTAACATTAAATAAGCCAGTATCTCCGGGTGCAGGAATTCCCGCAATTATTCCACTTAATGTATCAATGCCAAGCCAGAGAGGATTTTCGATGAATTCAAAATAAAGTGTGTCATTATCTGGATCGGTTGCTGAAAGCTGTCTTTGAAATCTTTGAGTAGTGAAAGCTACGGTATCTTGTAAATCGTTAATTTGGGGATATCTGTTTAGAAAAACTTTAATTGAAAATGTGTCCTTATCAATACCACCACGTCCATCACTCACGGTTATAATGATGTTTGAATAATATCCTGTATCTGAGAACTGAGGGCTACCAAATAATAAACCAGAGGATGTAAAATTCAACCAATTTGGAATGTTTTCTATTGTAAAAGTTAAATTGTCTTGATTTACATCGCTCGCAATGAACTTATAGTAAAAAGGCGTTAATGTAAATGCATTTAACTGACCAACTTTTTGAAGTACAGGTGAATGATTAATTCTTTGAGTTGTATCGGCAATATAAATTGTGAAATTTCGTGGAGGTGCCCAAAGTTTAATTCTATTTTTTACTCCACCCGGTTTAGGTCCAACAACAACTTTATCAACATCCTTGCCAGTATAATCTCTAAAGACAGTGCCAACTGGTAAATCAGTATCTACCCAAACATCAATCCAACGAGTTGGATTATCATTAATCACAATATATCCACCTTTTTGATTTGCCCAGCCGTTTCTTCGAGCGACATAAATATCTTGAGCAAGCATATTTTGGTCTTGATTCCCATCTTGACGAATGTAATATGGATCGAGTCCATTTCGTAAGGTTGTAGTCCCACCTAAAAATTTATGTCTGATGTAAATTAAAGTGTCAATCATAGATCCTAAACGATAATCAAAATAATCTTTGAAGAATACAAGTGGTCTTCCCTCAGAGAACATTATATAAGCGTATGCCAGATGTTTATCACGAAATATAGGATCATGACCCCCTGCTGTAGTATCAATCGTTCCATCCCAACCAATGCGATCAAAATCGTGATTCTCTACAAAAGTTGAAACATTAAAACCAGACATTCCCTGACCAGTGATCAAACCGGCATAATCCAGATTGCGCATATCAAAAGTACCACTTGAATTATTACACAAATCTTTCAACGCATATCGTAGAGGGAAGTCAAAAAATGAAACCCATCCTGCCCCCCTAGATGCAAGTTGATTATAATAGTTTTTAATCTCACCGCCATTTCCTATGTATTCTAAAACTACATAAGTTGAATGAAATGATTGATTAACAAATTGAGAAATAAAATTTGGATTTATGTGCTTAACAGCATCAAGCCTTGCACCATTAAATTTCAAGTTATTTCGAAGATATTTTCCCCATGAAATAAGACTATCCCTGACATCTGGACAATCTGTGCAATTATCATTAGCGAAGGTAAAAAAGTTATCATTATAAGGAGGTGATTGATCGCAGTTGTTATTTTCGCTGGGGTTAAATGAATTGGCATTTTTGGGAAATCTCTTGCTACCGAAAGGATAGTTGAATATTAAATAAGCAGAATCTGTTCGGCAACTATTTTTGGTTTTAAGCTCACCTCCCGCTGTATGATTTAAAACAACATCAACATATACACCCAATCCTAATTGCTTAAACTTAGAAATCATTTGTTCTAATTCGCTTCTGCTACCAAATCTCGTTTCGGTTGAACCTTTTTGATAAAACTCTCCAAAATCATAATGGTCATATATATCATATCCCATTGAAAAGCCCCCGCCTGCTCCTTTCGAAGGTGGTGGAATATAAATGGCAGAAAAGCCGGCACTCTTAAGTTTAGTGGAAATTTTTGAAAGACTATCCCACCAGATTCCACCTGGATTTGAGTTCCAATAAAAACCTTGAAAATATGTATCTCCATTAGGAGTTTGGCTAAACGTCACAACATACAACGCCAAAAAAACAACCGTTAAAAAGACTAATTGACGTAGTAAAAAAATCATTAATAAACTCCCAATTGATTAACGCTTATTTTAATTTTAAGATAAAGAAAATACTTACTAAGAAAAACAGAAAGATTAAAACTATAAAATTATCTATAGCATTAAAAATGATACGAATTTTTAGATTAGATTTTGGAACAAGGAAAAAAATTTGATATTTGGAGAAGTGTGTTTACTTAAGCGTTGATATACTGTACATAAAAGATTTCTACGAACTATTGTTTACCAGATGAAAAAAAATTCCATCATCGAACAATCTTGTGAAATAATAAAATATCATAGAACAGACAAAATATTTAAGACTTCATGCAGGTTATTTTATAAAGTAGAATTCGTTATCAACTCTATTGATATCAGGAATCCTTCTATTTCCAATTTCTATCATTATGGGTTTTTTAGTCAGCTTTGTAATGAATTTATATTTATCTTTTTTAGACCAATATAGTGCTGAATCAGTAAAAATTTGATTTTTGTTATCTTCAAAAGTTATTTTAATATATATTGGAACTGGTAACTTACTCTTATTAATGATATCAAAAGAGAGTTCTCCTTGTTTATATAAAACATTAGTTAGAGATAAATCAGGCACTGATTTTTCATAAAACCACGGCTGCCAAAACCAATCAAGTTTTTCCCCGCTTACTCGATTAAAGGTTTCAAAAAAATCATACGGTGTTGGATGCTTACCATTCCAAAACTTAGCAAATTCTTTTAACGCCTTAATAAACTGTTCTTTACCAAGAATTTCTCTTAAAATATCATACGCACAAGCTGCTTTACGATAAACAGTATTTCTATAAGCATTTCCTTTCAATAAATATGATAAAGTCATTAATGGCACATCATCTTCATAACCGGAGTTGTTTTCATATGTGAGGGCATTTCTTTCCCTTGGGCCATCTTCTCCTTCGCTATATCTTTCTTGTAAATCAAAAGGAAGCATCACAGCGAAACCTTCATCCATCCATGCATACTTTTTTTCATTAATTCCCATGTAAAAAGGAAAGTAAGTGTGTGCGATTTCGTGAGCAGCGAGTCCCAAAGCAGCAACATAAGAATTAACTGAACCATTATTACACATCATTGGAAACTCCATCCCACCATGACCATTGAAAACTGTCATTGCCGGATATGGATAGGGAATTTGAGGAAACACGTTACTAAAATATTCTATAATATCACGAGAAATTTTTGCAACATCATAAAAATCTCTGGAAGATGACCTGTAGGCTGATGAGATGAAAACCCTTCGATTCGTTGATGAATCAACAACTAATGAAGTTGCATCCCAGAGATAGTGATCACTTAATGCAAAAGCAAAATCAGGAACATCAATAGCTTTAAAATGATATTTAATCCAATCAAAGTTTTGAGTTTTAAGTTTATTTACATTCAAGTCCTCTAAACTTACAATGTGAATAACAGAATCACTATGTTGAGCTTTATAATATTTTTCTTGAATTTCCTTACTGAACACTTCTGTTGGATTTTGTAGCTCTCCAGTTGCCCAGACTATAAAATTCTTTGGAACAGTAATTTTAATATCGTAATCATTGAAATCATTATAGAATTCAACTGTACCAGTATAGGGAATTAAATCCCAACCATCGATATCATCATAAACGGCAATTTGTGGATACCAGTAACCAATGAAGAAAGTAGTTGAGTCATACGTACCCATTCTAATATTAGAATGTTTTGGGACCACACTTTCCCATTCAACTTCAATTTTCGATTTTGATTTTGGTGATATTTTAACATCATCAGTTAGATGAATAATCAAATTTGTTCCAATTCTATTAACGACGCTAATTTCATTTATAAATATCTCTTTATCTGAGATCTTTAATTTGTTAATCTTTACGCCATCATGAATGTCATCAGGATGAACACGAAATTCTCTTGGGAAACCTTTCTTGAAATAATCTTGATATAATCTAAATACTAACTGGTTAAGCGTATCAGGACTATTGTTGTGATAGATAATTTTAGATTTACCTATAATTAGCCTTTCACTAGGAATAAATTTCACTTCAATCAAATATTCTGATTTATTTTGCCAGTAATTAGGACCAGGCTTACCATCATATGAACGTGTACCTTTATCATATGCCAATTTTACGTTTCTTGGAATGAATTGATCAGTTTGTGAATTTAGATTAAATGCAACTAAAAAAGAAAAGAAACAAAAAATCAAGCTGAAACTTTTCATCTTAATTATCCAATTCATTGAATAACAAATTGTGTAAGTTTACGTAAGAAGCTTTGTATTTCTTTATCCCAAAAGACCCAATTATGCCCACCTGGTAATTCATGATATTCATAAAGAAGATTCTTCTTCTGTAACTTTTCCAGTAACCTTCTATTAGAATCCAGAAGCCCTTCCAACTCGTCATCTTTTCCACAAGATAAATAGAGATAAGGAATGTTGGTTGTTTTTAAGCTATCAACCAGTGTTGCTACATCATTTTTATCCCAATGTTCTGTACGCTTTTCTCCAAAGGCTTCCTTTAAACTTTCGTTAATCAAACTTTTATTTTTTTCAATCATAAAAGGCCAACGAAATGCTCCACTAAAACTACCCGCCATCAAGAAATAATTTGGATACTTCAGAGCAAATTTTATTGCCCCGTATCCACCCATTGAAAGTCCAGCTATTGCGCGTCCATGTTTAGTCGATATAACTCGATACTTCTTTTCTACATAAGGAATTAATTCTTTGATTATATAATCTTCATAATTTCGATTCTTAATAAATGGAGAATTGGTGTACCAGCTGTTATCTGCTTCTGGGCAGACAACAACAAAATTATAATTGGTAAGATATTTAACAAGGCCTGTCCTATTAATCCAATCATTATGATTACCAGAAAATCCATGCAATAAGAAGATTACAATGTATCGTTCATCTGTGTTGTAATAATTTGGCGGCAAAATTATGTTAAATCTCTTGTACGAGTTCACACTATAAGAAAACACACTATCTAAAACTACCCTGACTTTATCTTGACTATAGGAAAATTGAACAAGTAATATTAAAATGAATAAAATTGGTTTTTTCAGTCTCATAAAATGTCTCTTTTAGATTTTATATTTGAATTCACAATTTTAAAAACATTAAAAAATGAAAAAAATGCAAAATTAATTCATAAAAAATTTGTAGTACTTAAGAAATGGGTACGTAAAATTGAAGTATTTGAAGTTAAGCAGATATAAAGCTCAAATCATCAAATTTTATTTAACTACTTTCGATTTCTGCTGAAATAAGAATTCTTCCACAAGACTCGCAAGTATAAATTCGGTCGTTACGACGTATTTCTAACTGTTTTTGAGATGAAATTGCAGCATAACAACCATCACAAGCATTTCTTCTAATCGGTACAACTGCTTTTCCCTTTGCTGCGCGAATTCGATTATAAAGACTCAAGTCAGCACGAGTGATTTTGGCTTTTATCTCCTCTCTTTTCTGAACTAAAACCATTCGCTCTTTTTCAGTTTTTTTATCAATTTCAGCTAAATCTTTTGACCTCTCTTTAAGTTCTTGTTCAAAATTTTTAATCTCTGGCTCAATCTCTTCGATTTCTTGAGTTAATTTTTTATTGAGGTCCGCCAAGGTATTATTTTCTTGTTCGAGTTTATCTACCAATTCTTGTGTATAATCAATCTCTTTAGTCAATGCATCATATTCACGATTGGTTTTAACTTGTAAAAGTTGAGCTTTATATTTTTTTACATTCGCTCTTGACTCAACTATCTTTTCATCATTCTCTTCTCTTTTTCTGATCGATTCTTCCTTTTCTTTCCTGAGGTTTTGAATTTTCTCTTTTAATTCATTTAACTTGTTTTCAATAATTGCGATTTCCCGTGGAAGGTCTCCTCTTAGTTCATCTAGCTTATCTAGCTCTGTATCAATTTGTTGCAATTCCCATAACAATTTCAACCTATTCTTCAATTTTTCAACTCCTAAATTTATTCAACAAATTTTATAATAGCTTTTTGTAAAAACTTCACGATCTTAATTTTCTCTTTTTGAGATGAAATAAATTCCTTCAACCGTTTTTCCAATTCCTCTAAAATTGGAATTTCTGTATAATAATGTCCTGCGTCAATTAATGCTATTGATTTGCCATAATCGAGAAAAGAATGATACTTAATATCGGATGTAACAAAAGCATCACAACCTTCACTAATAGCTTTTTGAATCAAATCACTACCACTTCCACCACACACAGCAATTTTTGCTACATACTTTTTATTACCCTCTGAAAATTTTACAACTCGGGATTTTAAATTCTTTTTAACTAGTTCAACGAATTTTGAAAGTGGCAATTTCTTTTTAAGAAAACCTTTTGCTCCATATCCATAATTAACATTACGATTCATAAGAGGATAAATATCATAGGCGGGTTCTTCGTAAGGATGATTTGATAGCAGCGTTCTAATTATTCGATTTAATTTCCACTTCTCGAAAATCATTTCCAACCGAATTTCATCAACTTCTTCCAAACGACCTTTCATTCCAACTCTAGGACTTGTATTTTCTTGACCAAAAAATGTTCCCTTACCATGAAGTTTATATGAACAATGCGTATAATCACCAATCACACCAGCACCAGCTTCTGAAAGTCTGTTAATTAAGTCCCTAACGTTTTGCTCAGGAACAAAAGTGACTAATTTAAATTGAGTTTGTGGAGCATTTTCGAGAAAGGTTATTTTTTCCAATCCAAGTTTTTTTGCAAGAGCAAAAGAAACTCCATTCTTAGTAAAATCCAAATTTGTATGAGCAGAATAAATGGTAATGTC
>CAKZPH010000150.1 GCA_937138605.1 uncultured Ignavibacteriales bacterium | reverse complement strand
AAGTAAAAATGAAATATATGTTTTCAGCGATGAAGGAATAAGCGTTTTTAATTTGCAGACTAAATCTTACAAAAATATACCGTTTAGTTTTTCTAACCCAAACAAAGTAAATGCCGTTCTGGATTTGGACAATGCATCAAAATTAATTGCAACAAACAATGGAGTTTTCTCATATCAAAACAATAAAATTGTTCCATCACCATTGAACAGGAATTTAAGCGGACTCAAAGCGCTATCACTTGAAAAAGATTTTAGCGGACGTGTTTTTGTTGGAACTGATTCTGGTTTGTTTGTATTTAAAGGCTATCAAATGATTGACTATTATTCAGTTGATGATGTGCTTCCAGGGAATCTGATTAATTCAATTTATCTTACGAAGTTTAACGACTTATATATAGGTACTGATGCAGGACTTGTTAAACTGGATGAAGATTCACGATTAGTGCTAAGAACAGGGAATGGGCTAAGCGATAATTTTATAACATCAATAACAGAAGATAATTCAAACAGATTGTGGATTGGTACTAAAAAAGGAGTGTCTTCTTACAAGAATGGTAGATTCAATAATTTCCATCCACGAATCGATGGATTTCAAATTGATGAAATAATTGATGTCTTAGCATTAAACAACAATGAAGTGTGGATTGGAACTCCCAAGGGAATATTTATTATTAAAAACGGCGTTAATTTTTTAAATATCACATCGAAAGATGGAATTTTATCAGATTTTGTAACTGATCTAGAATTTGATGAGAACAATAATTTAGTCTTCATTGGTACAAACTCTGGTTTAACTGTCATAGATCTGAAATATTTGAAGAGACCATACTCAAAGTATAAAATCTATTTTGTAGGCTTTTCAACGGAAAAGAGAAACTATGATTTGAATAACATTATTTTGACAAGCGATGAAAAACAAATTAATGTGTTTGTTTCGATCTTCTCATTTTTTGACGAGAGAAAAGTAATCTATCGCTATAAATTGAAAGAAGTTGAAGATAAGTGGAATTATCTTTCAAAAACTAATCAAATAAAATACAAAGATTTACCAAGCGGTAAGTATACTCTAATTGTTCAAGCATCAGTTGATGGAATAAATTGGTTAGTTGATATAGCTGAATTGAAATTTGAAATAAAATCGTTTTGGTTCAAACACGTTGTTTTGTATCTTGTTATAACATTAGGCTTTTTGATTGTTTATTTATTTATCGTGGGTATTAAAAGTTATATTAAATCAAAAAGCTTTAAAGTCTCATCAAAATTTGAAAAAGATAATGTTATTCCATTAACAGTTATTAATGAACCTAAAGAGATTATAAATCAATCTCAGTTTGAAAAACAAGATGAAAATATTGAAGAACTTAAAAAGAGATTCGAAGAAAGATTGGAGTTATTTAAAGACCTGATACAAAAAAGGGATACAGAAATTGAATTGTTGAAGATGGAAATCGAGAGACTTAAAGAACAAATTGCATTGAAAGATAAACTGGAAGAAAAGAAGTTTTATGAAAGTGAAGATTTTACAGACGAGATTGATAAAACTAAGATTGAGATTGTGGTAAAGAATTCAAATGAAGCGGATGAAGTAAAAAAATATGTTGAAGCTTTAGAAAAAACTAACTGGAGTATTCGTGCTGCTGCTAAGTTATTAAATTTACCCCACTCAACATTTCACTACAGGCTTAAAAAATTGAATTTGTTAAAGCATAAATGAGGCTTAAAATGATTATAGTCAAAAGGTGGGTATTTTTTGTTATTTCGTCTATTATAATCGCTTTATTTGTTCGATGGGGTTTTGATGGATTTCCAATTTTAACAAGTATTTATCCAGCTACTGAATTATACGATAAAAATTCCGGTCAACTTTATGTTGAGGCCGAGAGTTCTTTTAAGCTGGGGCTCGATCTTGTTTTAACAATTTCTATTGGACTTTCTGCATTGGGGATAGTACTATTAAATTTTATCAAACTATGGTTAACATCGAAAAAAATGGAATTATAACTCATTACTTATCTTAAAATGAATTTTTGCAAATTCTTTAAGTGATTCTTCACCAAATTTTTCAACTAATTTTCTTGCCGTATCTCTTACCGAAGTTCCTGAGCCTTTGGGAAGTTCAAATCCTAATTTTCCTTTAGTTTCATTAAACCAATTAATCACTTCATTTCGGGCTAGAATAGATGCGGCTGCTACAGCGATGAATTTCTCTGCTTTTGTTGTTTGGATTAAACTTATCCGCTTTCCTTTTTCCATTAAGGCATTTTTTATAAATCTCTCGTTACCAAACTTATCACAAATTGCTATTTCACATTTGTGTTTCTGTTCAATCTTTGTCAATATATTTTCAATAACGCGTGCATGTGCCCAGCCAAGTAGTTTATTAAGATTTTTGATGCCATCTTTTTCATAAAGTTCGTTGTACTTTGAAGGTTTAATAACAACAATGTCATAGTAATCTTTAAATCTGGATTTCAGTTCTTCTGCAATGTCTTTTATTCTTTTATCGCTTAAAGTTTTGCTATCATTAACTTTAAGGGATAGTAAATCCTTTCTATTTTCTTCATTCAGGAAAAATCCTGCGATAATTAGAGGTCCAAAAAAATCACCTTTACCAGACTCATCCACACCAATGTAAGATTCAGGCTCTTCAGATGAAAAATTGAGTTCTAATTGAATTGCTTTTGTTTCCTTATTGTTTAAATCTCTGGATAACTCATTAAAAAGATTTGAATTTTCTGAACCTTGCAGACGCACCTTAACTCCATTCTTACCATAGAAAACGATTAGTTTGATTTTGTCATTTTCTTTTTGAATATCAAAATTAAAATTGTATGCACCTGCGTTTATTTCGCTTAAGTAAAAATTTTTTCCTGAGAATTTTTCATAATAATCTTTAATTAACAATTGAGCAATTTGCTTGTTATTCATAGCTTAAATGATATGGATTAATTTTCTGTTTCAAAAATTACATTTCAATTTAAAAAAATTATATTTCAGTTTAATGAACAAAAATTAAGGTGAACAAATGGTACGAAAACTAAATATAGTGTTATTATTGATAATAAATTTGATCTATGGGCAGATTCCTAATTACTGGAGTACTTACTTTGAAAAGAGTAATTTCCTTGAGACACCACGATACAGTGAAACGATTGAATATTTTAATAAACTTGATAAACACTCTGAATTTGGAAAGATTATTAGTATAGGCAAATCCGCAGAAGGGAGAGATATTTACATTTTCATCGCCTCGAAAGACAAAGCATTTACATCAAGGAAAGCAAAATTGACAGGAAAACCAATTATATTTATTCAAAATGGAATTCATGCAGGTGAAATTGATGGTAAAGACGCATCTATGTTACTTTTAAGAGAAATTTTAGTTACAAAAGAAAAGTTTCATTTTCTAGATGACATGATTTTAGTAATCATGCCCATCTTTAATGTAGATGGACATGAAAGATTTAGTCCATATAACCGAATAAATCAAAATGGTCCTGAAGAAATGGGATGGCGAACGAATGCACAAAATTTAAACCTTAATCGCGATTACATGAAAGCTGATTCGCCTGAAATGAAAGTTTGGTTAAAGTTTTTTAATGAATGGCTTCCCCAAGTTTTTGTTGATTGCCATGTAACCAATGGCGCTGATTATCAATATGAACTTACTTACTCAAGTGAAAAACACAATAATGTGCATCCAATTCTTGGACACTGGATAAAAAACGAATTTATTCCTTTTCTTGAGTTGGAAATGAGCAAAGCTGGCTATAAAATTGCGCCATATATGTGGTTTAGAGGTGATGAAGTAGAAAAAGGAATTATCGATGGTATCACTCCACCACGATTTTCCACAGGTTATGTTGCTTTGCACAATAGAATAACTTTACTAATAGAAACTCATATGTTGAAAGATTATAAAACAAGAGTTTTTGCAACAAAAGAAATGATAGAGGCTGTGCTCAAGAAAGTGTCGCAAGAGAGGAAAAATATTATTGATCTTATTGAAAAAGTTGAAAAATTATCATTAGAAGAACTTGTTTATGAGAAAAAGTACCTTCCCATCAGATTCCAAACATCTCAAGAATCTGAAAAATTTACTTTCTTTGGGTATAAATACAATAAAGTGCCAAGTATTATTTCTGGCAAGGATAAAATAGTTCATACCAATGAAAAAATAGAGATGGAAATTCCTCTGTATAACAAGCATATTACAATTGATTCAGTGAATGCACCACCCGCTTACCTGATTCCACCTGCATACTCAAATTTAGTAGATATTTTGAAACTTCATGGAATTAAATCAGAAAAAATAAGAACTAGGAAAAAATTTATTGTCGAAAAGTATAAATTTAGTGAAAACACTACCTGGCAAAGAAGACCATTTGAGGGAAGAATTCAAGTTAACACGACTTATGAAATATTTCAGGATACAGTTATTATTCCAACAGGTTATTATTACATTAATCCATATCAAAAAAATATAAAGGTTTTAATGCATCTGCTTGAACCAAAATCGTCTGATTCATTTGTAGCTTGGGGATTCTTTAATTCGATATTTGAAAGAAAGGAGTATTATGAAGATTATGTGATGGAAAAAATTGCCGAGGAAATGTACAATTCAAATGAAAAATTACGCATTGAGTTTGAAAATAAAATTAAAGCTGATTCACTTTTTGCAAACAATCCAAATTTGCGATTGGAATTTTTTTATCGCAATTCACCTTATTTTGATAAAGAGTGGTTGGTTTATCCAGTAATGAGAGTTGTCAAAATATTAGAATGATGTATTTATTTTTAAGAAAAGCGAAACTATTTGCTGGTGAATTCTTTAATTATTAGTAGTGATCACGTCAAGTTAAGAAAAAAACTAAGCTTCAATGATATGAGTTGATTTAAATTTGAGAAAAATTAATTTATTTCAAAATTATTCAAATTCTTCTGCGCGCCAACCACGCCCGTCACCGAGTCCTAAAACGTTTTGTAATTTACTTACGAATCCCTGAATGTATTCGTCAACAGTTTTGGGGACGTAATATAATGGTGGAGAGATAGGCATAATGATTGCACCATCGCGAGAGAGTTGAGTTAATTGATTTAGAGTTAATGTGGAAAGTGGAGTTTCGCGAACACAAATAATGAGTTTATATCTTTCTTTTAAACAGACCTGAGCAGTTCTTGTTATTAATGTATCTCCAAGTCCAGAGGCAATTTTTCCAATAGTAGAAGTAGATGCGGGAATAATTACAAACGCATCGAATCTATTAGAACCGGATGCAGGAGGTGCAGTTAAATCCGAATCCTTGAAGATTTTTTTTACATAAGGTTTTAGCGTATTTTCACTTTCTCCTGTTTCATCATGAAGTACCACTTTACCCCATTTACTTATAATTAAAAACTTATCAGCTTCAGTTCTCTTTAAAAATTCAACGGCAAAAATTGAGCCTGATGAGCCAGTTATCCCTACCACAATTTTCATTTTAAATCCTGTGTAATTACCATAAGAAAAACAATAAAGCTTACAACAGCGTTCAATTTGAAAAATGCAAGTTCTACATTTTTTTCGGCAAACCGCTGTTCATAATAGTAAATTATGGCGATTATGATTAAAAGAAAAAGAGCAATTACATTTTGGAAATAGAGAAGGTAAATCAAAAGTAGAAAAAGAAAAGAGATACCTTGAAATATTGAAGTATAAAACAAAGATTTCTTCTTCCCGAATCGAACAGGAAATGATTTTAGATTGTTTTTTCTGTCGAATTCCTCGTCAAGGGTTGAGTATATTATGTCGAAGCTTGTTGCCCAAAATAGGGTGAAAAGACTTAGTAAGGCACCAGGTAATAAATTTTCAAAAGAATTTTTTACGGCAATCCAGCCTCCAAGTGGCCCCATTGATAGTCCAAGTCCAACTCCAAAATGAGCGAAATGAGTAAATCGTTTCATGTATGGATAAATTATAAAAATTACTAACGGAATGGGCGAAAGCATAAGGCAGAAAGGAGAGATCATGTAAGCTGATAATCCATAAAGTACTAATGAAATGAATAAAATTGTATAGGCTTTTGGATAATTAATTTTCCCTGAAGGAATTTCACGATTTTGAGTTCTTGGATTTTTTTTATCGATTTCAGCGTCGATAATACGATTAGCAGTCATTGCAAATATTCTTGCAAAAATAGCTGCAAAAAGAACTAATACTAAAATTCTTGTTGTTGGAAGCTCTTTTGATGCTAAGAATACACCTGCGTAAATGAGGGGAAGAGAAAAGAGAGTATGTTCAACTTTAATAAAATTAAGATACTTTTGAATTTCCATATGAAACGTAATAAATCGATGCAATTTAGTTTAATAAAAAGGTTAGTTCAAGGTTCTATGAATTCATTGAAATTTGATAGGTGTGAAGTTTTTTGAATTAAGTTCATCAAACTTCATTTACTATCTTTGTAAAAATTGGAGATTTTTATGACAACACAGGATTACATTCAGATTGAAGAAAAATACGGAGCTCATAATTACCATCCATTGGATGTAGTCTTAACACGAGGACAGGGAGTTTGGGTTTATGATGTAGAGGGGAAAAAATATCTCGATTTTCTTTCGGCTTATTCAGCAGTCAATCAGGGACATTGTCATCCACGAATTTTAAAAGCACTGAAAGAACAAGCAGAAAGGATTACGCTAACATCAAGGGCATTTCGAAACGATCAATTGCCATTACTGGCAAAAGAACTTTGTGAGCTTACTAATTATGCAATGATGCTTCCTATGAACTCAGGAGCTGAGGCAGTTGAGACAGCCATTAAAACAGCAAGAAAGTGGGGATACAAAATTAAAGGAGTTGAAGAAGACAAAGCTGAAATAATCACATGTGAGAATAACTTCCATGGAAGAACAACAACAATTGTAAGCTTTTCAACGGAAAAACAATATAGGGATGGTTTTGGACCCTTTACACCCGGATTTGTAATAATTCCATATAACGATGTTAATGCACTTGAACAAGCAATTAATAAAAATACTGTTGCATTTTTTGTTGAACCAGTTCAAGGAGAAGCAGGCATAATAATTCCTGATGAGGGTTACTTGAAAAAAGCTTATGAGATTTGTAAAACTAATAACGTTTTATTTATTGTTGACGAAATACAAACAGGGTTAGGAAGAACAGGTAAACTTTTTGCTTATGAGCATGAAGGAATAAAACCTGATATAGTAGTAATTGGCAAAGCATTATCGGGCGGATGTTATCCTGTGTCTGCTGTATTATCTTCTAGGGAAATTTTAGGTGTCTTCAAACCAGGTGATCATGGTAGTACATTTGGAGGAAATCCATTAGCCTGTGCAGTTGCTCGGGAAGCATTGAAAGTTATCGTTGATGAGAAATTACCAGAACGGTCGGCTGAACTTGGAGAATATTTCTTAAATAAATTGCAGAACTTGAATAATAATCACATAAAGGAGATTCGTGGCAAAGGACTTTTTATTGGAATTGAGCTAAAACCAGAAGCTGGAGGAGCAAGGAGATTTTGTGAAGCTTTGAAGGAAGAAGGTTTGCTTTGCAAGGAAACTCATGAAAATGTCATAAGGCTTGCTCCACCACTGATAATAACTAAAGAAGAAATTGACTGGGCATACGAGAAAATTGAAAAAGTTATGAATGAACTTTGAAAAAGTACCGCTTCTTTTTGAAGCGGTACTGAGATTTTAATCTTGTCAAATATTTATTCAAATTTTCTTCAAAACAAGTTTTGTTGAATTAAAATACCTGTGCATTAATTTATTTTATCATTTGATTGTAACCTCATATCACATAATAAGCTATCCTTACTATTTCATTAAAATCATCTTGATTGATTTCTTAAAACTACCTGCTTCCATTTGAGCAAAGTAAATTCCACTTGAAAGTTGATTAGCCATAAATTCTATTTCGTGGAATCCGGCTGATTTTTCTTCATTTACTAATGTTGTGATTTCATTACCAAGGATATCGTAAATTTTGATTCGAACAAATGATTTAACTGGAAGTGCAAATTTTAAGTTTGTATTTGGGTTGAATGGATTAGGATAATTCTGATATAATTCAAATGTTTCTGGTAAGATTTCTTTGGAAGAATCCACGGAAGTTAAAAGTCCTGGCTCGGCAGGTGGAATTCTTACAGATGTATAGAGTCGGAATTCACCAGGTTGCAATGTAATTTGCATAGCCGTATTTGTAACATTTATACTATCTCCACGGAAGAATTCATACCACCATCCAGTATGTTGAAAGTTAGGAGAAACAGTTCTTTGAACCACATCAAAGTTACCAACAATCGTTATATTCATAGTTGAATGGTTTAACCAAAATCTTTTCACAGAGCCCACAAAATCGGTTGTGAAGTTTGTTGTCTTAAACACCTCATAATTCTTTCTAAGCTTTATTAATTCTGCAAATGTTCTGTAAAGTTTATTTCTATTTGCATCTAAAAAGTAACCCCATCTAATTGGTTTTCGACCTGTTCGACCGTTATATTCAATCGAGTAGTCATATCCTAATTCTCCAAACTGCCAAATCATTTTTGGACCGGGAACAGTAAAAAAGAAAGTTGCAGCAAGCTTAATTCTTTCAAGAGCTGTTGCAAGATTTCGAATATTATAAGTTCCACTGGAATTACCATACATTAAATTTTTGTACATTAATCTTTCTTCATCGTGACTTTCCATATAACCAACAAGATGAGGTTTTGAAAAGCCCCGAGCTTTGTAAGAAATTCGAGTAAAATTGGATTTACC
This sequence comes from uncultured Ignavibacteriales bacterium, assembly GCA_937138605.1. Lineage (GTDB taxonomy): Bacteria > Bacteroidota > Ignavibacteria > Ch128b > Ch128b > CAKZPH01. The sequence continues at coordinate 7,945 of CAKZPH010000150.1, read as the reverse complement.
TCCATCGTGCCACCCCATAGTAGCTTCATTATAATTATAATTCATATTGCCCCAACTCAACATACCATAATTTGTCAAAACTTGTTCTTCCTGATCCACTGCAAAATGTTCTAAGATTACATAAGCCGTTGAATCGGTTGCCCATATGCTATCGGCATATTGTTTAAGAATGTTGATTCTAGATTGATCGTATTGTCCCCAAAGACCAACATCATTCCCTGAATTTGTTTGTGTAAATCCTTTTGAGAGATCAAATCGGAATCCATCTACTTTGAACTCATTTAAATAAAATTTTAAAGCACGAATTACTAAAGCTTTTGTGGCGGGACTTTCATGATTAAAATCATAACCGACATTGTAAGGATGACGAGGAATTGGGTTAAAGTATGGACTATTAGCAGCGGGTCTTTGATTTGTTTCATCCCACCACATTCTTACAAGCGATGATTGTCCAAAGTTGTGATTAAATACTACATCAAATATCACAGCAATTCCCATTTGATGTGCTTTGTCTATAAATGCTTTAAGCATATTTTTTGTACCGTAGTATTTATCGATGGCAAAATAAAATGTTGGATTATATCCCCAGCTATCATTTCCTTCAAATTCAGTTATTGGCATAAGTTCTATAGCGTTTACACCAAGCCTTTTAAGATAATTCAATGTATCGGCTAGCGTTTTGAAATCGGAGCTTAAAAGAAAGTCTCGAATCAGAAGTTCATAGATTACAAGTTCTGTTTTATCAGGCCTTTGGAAATTAGTAACCTGCCAGTTGTATTGTGGTTCATTTATCTGGAAAACAGAGACCAGATGAGTTGTTTTGCCAAAAGGATAAGGCTTTAAGTTTGGATAAACCGATGGGGGGATATATTGATCGTTCCAAGGATCAAGGACTTTTTCTGTGAAAGGATCAGCTACTTTTAATTTCCCATCAACATAATATTGATAGCCATACTCGGTTGTAGGATTAAGATTATTAATTTGTATCCAGAATCTAGTACCGTCGGGAGTTTTTTTCATATAATAAGCTGGCTCAACTTCCCAATCTGTAAAATCACCAATCACATAAACATAATCTTTATATGGAGCATATAGACAGAGAATGACGGTAGTGCTATCAATTTTGTTTACACCTTCAACGATATTAGGTGGTAGTGGAGCAATTGAGACTTGTGAACGAACAACAAAATAATTTGAATCGATCTTTACATTTCCATTGATATCAGTTGCAACTGCTCGGAGTCTATATTTGCCTGATTGTGTAAAAAATATTGTTCTGCTTAAGTAATTAGTATCAGTTTGAGCTATAAGTGAGTCATTTAAGAATAACTTCAAATTGTTTGATGAAGCAGATACAGTTGTAATAGTAAAGTTTGAGCCTGAATTTATGATAGCACCTTTTTCAAAAGGAGATATAAATCTAACATTTAGTCCAGGTTGATAAATAGGAATAAACATATCACTTCCATCGGCATCACGCCCAACCTTGCTCCCATCTGCGTTACGAAATACAAAGGCAAGTTTAAGTATAACCTCGTTTTCAGGTACACCATAATACTGAGATATGTTGATAGTAATTCTCCAGATGTTATTACCTATATACTGAATAGGTGGCTGATTTGCTGGCGAGCCCCAGGTCGTTCTTACATATCGCCACTCATTGGGATGACTACTGAGATTTGTAATTACTCCAGTATGAACATAAATAGGAAAAACATTTACTAAAGCACCATTTCCTTTAGTAACATCATAATCAATTACAATAACATCGCTTCTTGTGGGAAAGTAAGGTGTCCATTGTAAAACTTGGGCAATTATAAATTGATAAAAAATCGATATTATAATTAATACTCGTTTCATAGCTGCACCTTATTTAATGTATTGCATTTTATTTGATTCTTTGTAACCATCAACAGATATTTCATAAACATAAGTTCCTGAACTTAGTCGATGATATTTCCCATCAACTTCAAACTGATGATAGCCATCGGTTTTAATTTCATCGGTGAATGTAATGACTTCTTTTCCTAATGAATCGATTACACGTAGAGTAATTGTTTTACCTATAAACTCTTTTGGTATGAAATATCTGATTTGAGTTGAATAATTAAAAGGATTTGGGTGATTCTGATACAGAACAATTTTAGTTGGAATTAAGCTTAACTCTTCTACCAGTGTAGCTGGAAGTTGAGGACTTCCTGCGTTGATCCAAGCTGTGTAAAAAAGAGAAGCAAGTCGTTCACTTGCTTTTTGGAATAAATATTTTGTAAATGTACCTGTTAGATTCCAAAGTGTTGTATAATATAAATCACTGTTCACATTTCCTGCTGTGGCTTTTGCTATGCTATCAGCTAGAAGTAAATCATCTAAAAAGGAATAAGATTCGAATATATAATCAAATATAAATTCAATCGGATTATTTACATAGAAGGCTGGATTTGGTGTGAAGGAGAATTGGCTCTGATAGCGATTAACCATTTGTGTTTCATATCGTGAGTGAATTCCCCGTTGATTCGTATATTGACCATCATAATTTCTTGTTATGTGAAGCGGTTGATGAGCATCCGCTACATAGTGACCGAGGTCTGCCGCAGTTAATTTTGCTTTATTCCAATCTTTTCTTTGAAAAGCTGCAGTGAGGGAATCTAGTGTATACTTAGTTGCCCAGGGTAAAATACCTTGTTGCCATACGTAATTCCAACCGTACAGGGCAATTAAGGTGTCAATAGAACGTGGAAATGTGCCGTTGAAAAATTCAGGATAGTTATCTATATCAATAAAGTGTTTGTTTCCTTCGTTTGGATCTGAACTTTTGCGATAATCTGCGTCAGAGGCATGTAATGCTAAAAACTCAGCCCATGATTTGAAGGTATTTATTTCTTCAGGGAAATGTTTTGTTGCATTTCTATTTATCAAACTATGACCAACACTTCCCCAACCAAGTATTTCACTAACAACCAGAAGAGTTGCTAAAAGTAAAGTTAAGCGAAAGACTATCTTTTTCATTTTTATTCCCCAATTAACTGAACAATAACTTTTCTACTTCGTGCTCTGTTGTCGAAATCGATAAAGACAATTTGCTGCCATGTGCCAAGCAAAAGTCTACCTTCTGAAAATGGGATTTGCAAAGAAGCGCCAAGAATAGAGGCACGGAGATGAGAATAACCGTTACCATCTCCCCAGGTTTTATCATGATGGTAAGATTTATTTGATGGAATGATTTTTTCGAAAATTTCTGGTAGGTCTTTTAGAAGTCCAGGTTCATATTCAACTGTTGTTAATCCAGCTGTTGATCCTACCGCAAAAACCAAAACGTTGCCTTCTTTTAATCCCGATTCGTTGATTTTTTCTTGAACTTTGCTTGTTATGTCAATGATGTCAGTATTACCTTTTGTTTTAAGCTCGAAGGACTTTGAGATTATTTTCATGGCTTCTCTTTAATTCATTTTTTGTTGTGTTTACATAACTAAAGATAAGTAGATTTAGTGTATTTTAGAAGTACCACTTTTAGAAGGTAAAACTTTTTAATTTGAACTTTATAGTGTATGCAAGATATATTAAATGGTCAAGATTAAAAAGCTAATGAAATTTCTCAACTAACAAAAAACTTATTAAAATTGAACTGCTAATTTTATAAAAGATTTAAGCATAATTTTATTGTAGTCGATTCAGCAAAAAATGATGTAAAATTGTTGAAACTTTCTTCTGTTTATGTTGTTATATTAAACAAAATTTTGATGCAAAAATTAATTTAAACGAATTAGTTAAATTGAAAAATAAATAGAGGTTCATATGAACATTAAAGTATTTACAGTTTCTCTATTTAGTTTTTTTGTTTTAGTTCAGCTATATTCTCAATCACTTTATTTTTGTGAAGAAGTTTCAAAGGATGGGAATCCAATCTCATCATCCACTGTATTTGAAATTTCACAAAAAGGTGGTTCATTATACTTTTGGGTTGACGTCGGGTATGAGATAATGACAGATGAGGTTTATTATGAAATTTACAGAGTCGACTCAAAAGGAAAAGAAATATACGATCAAACTATCTATAAGTCGGTCGATCCAAAAGCAAAAAAATTCTATCATCAAATAACCTTTCAATCACCAGGTAGATTTAATATTTATGTTTATCGCGGTGACGGTATATATTTAACTTCCAACTCACTTCGAATTACACAGAAATAACATCAACAAATTCATTTGAATCAATGAAAAAAGTTATAATATTATTTCTTGCATTAATTATATATTCTTGTGCAATCGTAAAAAAACAAGTCCAGCAAGGCGATAAAGTTGAGGACGAAATTTTAGTTGAAGAATTAGAAAATTTTGCTGAGCCGTTTGAAGAATTAGAGATTAAAAACGTAGAAAAGAAAGAAATTGCAGGACTGATTGAGAAACCCTTATACAAGTTTGAACCAGAAGAGATTGATGAATATCTTCGATTTTTGTATAACTATGAACCAAATTTAAGAAAAAGGGTAGACCACATCGCAAAAAAATTCCTTGGACAGGAATATGAGATTTATCTCCTCGGCGAATTTCCTTTTGAAATCCATGACTCACAACCATTGTATTCAATTGAAAAAAGCGATTGTGTGGTTTTTAGTGAACATGTCTATGCAATGGCTCTTTCTGATAGCTGGAAAAAATTTTTTGCCATGCTTCAAAGAATAAGATATAAAGATGGTATTATTGGGCTCCTTACACGTAATCACTTTACAGAAGCAGATTGGGTGGTTAATAATTCGTGGCTAATAAAAGATATTACCGATAGTATACCAAATGTTAATTCCAAAAAGGTTACCACTAAAATTGATCGTGCGAAGTTTTTCAGTAAGTGGTCTCTTGGTCAGGATATTCCTGTTCAGGAATTGACGTGGTCATACATACCAGCTAAAGAAATAAAGAAAGCTTTAAAGTATCTTCGTACTGGTGATTTTGTAAATGTTGTTCGTGGATTTAAAGAAGATGATGTATTTGTTGGTCACGTTGGAATAATTTCAGTTGGTAATGATGGTGAAGTATATTTAATTCATTCTACAACACCAGAAGTTATAAAAGAGCCGCTGTTGTCATATATGGAAAAATCATTAGAAGCAAGTAAAATTCGAGAAAAAGAAAATCTAAGGATAGTTGAACATAATAAGAGAGTTGAAAGATACAATCAATCACTCCGTATGAAAAACAATGGTAATCCTCATCCAAATGAAAAGCCTTACAAGTCATTAAAACCAGTTTTTTATGGATTTAGATTTTTTAGTCTTCGTGACGATGCGTTGGGAAATCTGAAATTACTTGATGGACCTAATGCCCCTAAATTAGTAATTTATGGTAGTGAGTAATTTTAATAAGAACAATAGGTGTTCATATGAAAAAAATTATTTGTGCTAACTTGATTGTTTTAATTTTGTTTTCATTATTAAGATCACAGGAACTTAGAGGGACATGGATTGCCCGCGATCAGCTTGGCACAAAAGAAGCTCTTGCACAGGCAATAGATAGTCTTGCTGCTAATAACTTTAATGTGATTTATGTAAATGCATGGAGCCGTGGATATCCACTTTGGAAAAGTGAGGTGTTTTATCAACACACGGGGATTTACATCGATCCAGCTTTTGTTGGAAGAGACATATTAGCAGAAGCAATAGCAGAGGCTCATAAACATGGATTACATGTTGAAGCTTGGTTTGAATATGGATTTGTTGGTGGTTATGAGCTATATTATCCCGGTATAAATGGAAAAGGACCAATTTTTGATGCTCATCCAAATTGGGTTGCTAAAAGATTAGATGGTGGTGAAAAAGATAATTCTAACTTTTACTGGATGGTACAAACCAGAAAAGACGTACAAGACTTTTTAATCGCCCTTGCATTGGAAATTGCAAGAAATTACGACATAGATGGAATTGAATTAGATAGGATAAGATATTCATCTACTCAATATGGATACGATTCATATACTGATTCACTTTATAGATTAGAAAATAATGGCAATTCACCACCAACAAATTACAACGACCCTCAATGGATTCGCTGGCGAGCCGATAAACTTAATGAGTTTCAAGCAAGAATTTATGACAGTCTTAAAACCTACAATCCCAAATTAAACATTTCAAATGCGCCAAGTTTATACTCATCAAGTCAATATACTTCCTATATAAATTTCTGTCAGGATTGGGCATGGTGGGTCAATAACAATAAAATTGATAATGTGCAGGTTCAGTCCTACGTTGGAAGTGCATCATCCTTTGCATCAATTTTAGATTATCTTCAAACTCTTATTAATGATAAAACAAAAGCATATCCAGCTTTTGCTGTAAAATCTTCTGGAAATCTGTTACCACTAACTGAGATTTATCAATTCATTGATGTGACTAGATCGAAAGGATTTAAAGGAAATTCAATATGGTACTCCAATGATTTACGGGGAATAATGAGAAATATTCGGGATAATAGGTATGCGACAAAAACATACCCTCCATTCTCAACTCCTACATGGCGGGAATTCAAGGATATTGTCTTAATCTCAAATCAGTCCAAAGCTATAAGATACGGCAATTGGACTTTAAGTTATGTTGCTGGATACGAAAATACAACGCTTGTGGCACAAAGTGGTGATTCAGCATCAATAAGTTATTACTTTGATGTGCCTGTAAATGGTTATTATGATGTTTATGCCTTTATTGTACCTACTCCTGACCAATCAACAAATGTAAAATATGTTGTAATTGATTCAGCTGGTCATAATATCTTTGTGGAAGTTGACCAAACAAACTCTTTGAATCGTAGATGGTACAAATTAGCTACAGTTTACCTTTCTAAAGGTAGAAGATTGGTAGGAATTTTAAGTAATACAGGAATTAGCGCAGGTAAAAAAGTTCGGGCAGATGCAATGTATATAAAATTAAATCGTAAACTTTCCCCGAATGTTTCGACAGATGTTCTTGAAGAAAAAGATTTGAATTATAATGATTATGAATTGCATAATTTTCCAAATCCATTTAATTCGTTTACAACTATAAAATTCACTTTTCCACAGAATAAAGAGTACAATCTGCAGTTTTATAATCTTCTTGGACAAAAAGTAAAGGAAATTTCGGGACTTTCTTCATCGACAGGTATTAATTACGTTAACATCGATTCGACAATTTTTTCGAGTGGAGTTTACTTTTATACATTAAGGGGAGATAAGTTTTCCAAAACTTCAAAGCTTATTGTCATGAAGTGATGAATAAAAATATAAAGCCCCAGTAGATCATAATCTGGGGCTTGAAGTAAATTAAAAACATAATGATTACTTAAAAATCCAATCGAAATTATTTCAGTAACAGAACTTTTCTTAAAAATATTTTGTCATCAACTTTCATCTTTATGAAATAAGTTCCAGATGATAATTTATCGCCATTAAAAATTACAGTATGCGTTCCTTTACTTTTGATTTCATTAACCAAAACCTCTACTTCTCTGCCAAGCATATCATAAACTTTTATTTCAATATATCGAGAATCGGGAATGTAAAAGCTGATGTTAGTGGAAGAATTGAAAGGATTTGGGTGATTAGGATTTAATTGTATTTCTTCAAATAATTCCATGTTAGAAATTAATAACTGTTTAATTCTTTCGTCGGAAATTTTTATAGTCTTCCCATCCTTAAGTTGTGTGTTAAAAATTTTTCCATCAAACACGTCTTTTATTTCTAAATTTACTCCTTTAGCAGTAATTGATAGTGGATAAGTTGCACTGTTTATGTTTATAATTTTAGGTGATTCAACATTTTCCACTAGATTATCCGTTGAAAATCTTACGTCAAAAACATCAGCTGGTGGAACAGGTGGTAATTGATATTTTGAATTATCAAATTGGTTTGATGTAATATATAAAGTTGCTATGTTTCCAATTTGATCTGTAATTGTAATTTTACCCAGTTGTTCTAATTCTT
>CAKZPH010000149.1 GCA_937138605.1 uncultured Ignavibacteriales bacterium | reverse complement strand
ATTCCTTATTTAAGAGTGGAAGAGTTAGCTCATCATCCGGAAATTTATAAATTAATAGAAAAAGATATTCATACTCTCCAGAAGAACTTGGCAAGTTACGAGCGCATCAGAAAATTTGTCATTCTTGACAAACCCTTTACCATTGAAAACGGCGAATTAACTCCAACTCTCAAGATTCGAAGGAAGGTTATTGAAGAAAGGTATGCTAATTTAATTCGTGATATTTACGAGAAAGAATAACGATTCACTAAAAATATTATGACTAGCCCGGCTTTGCCGGGCTTTTTTTGTCTCCATAAATTATCCAAATGATATCATTTTAAATAATCATGGGCTAGTTAAATTGATAGAATTTTCTCAAATAAATTCAAACAAATGAACTTGTATCTCACTTAATTTATTATCTTTGTAATTCTTTTGATTTGCTTTACATTTGAAAATTCTCAATCAAAACTTAAATTTGTTAAAAATTTTTGATGAATACTAAGAACTTCAGAAGAACTCTCGTAACATCAGCATTACCCTACGCTAACGGTCCAATTCATTTAGGTCACCTGGCGGGGGCATATTTGCACGCTGATATTTTCGTTAGATTTAAGCGTCTTAAACAGGAAGTTGTACTTTTTATTTGCGGTTCCGATGAGCATGGTGTGCCAATAACATTGACTGCCGAAGAGGAAGGTGTTTCACCAAAGGTTATAATCGATAGATACCATGAAATGAACCTCAAAGCTTTTGAAGATTTCGGAATTAGTTTTGACAATTATTCAAGAACCTCACTTACTATTCATCATAAAACTGCTCAAGAATTTTTCCTTAAGTACTATCAAAATGGTATCCTTAAACAAAAGAAAGAATTTCAATTTTTTGATGAAAAAGCTAAGATGTTTTTACCAGATAGATACATAGTTGGGACTTGTCCGCATTGTGGTAGTAATGATGCTCGTGGTGATCAATGTGAAAGTTGTGGAAGTTACTTGAATTCAACTGAATTAATTAACCCAAAAAGCAAAGTGACAGGCGAAACGCCTGTTTTGAAAGAAACAGTGCACTGGTATTTCCCACTTGGGGATTATCAAACTCGATTACAAAAATATATTGAAGAAAAAAATAAACAAGAAGGTTGGAAAGAAAATGTTTTGAATTATTGTAAAAATTGGTTCGATGAAGGTTTGCAAGATAGAGCAATTACACGCGATCTAGATTGGGGTGTTAAGGTTCCGTTAAAAGATAATGAAAACAAGGTTTTATATGTCTGGTTTGAAGCTGTTCTGGGATATATTTCATCTACAAAAGAATGGGCTGAAAAGAAAAATCAACCAGACGAATGGAAAAAATATTGGCTAGATAGTGAGACAAAATATATAGCGTTTATTGGAAAAGATAATATTGTTTTTCATTGTATAGTTTTTCCTGCTATGTTAATGGCATGGAATGATTTAAGTGAAGAAAAATATATTTTACCCGATAACGTTCCTGCTAACGAATTTCTTAACTATGAAGGTTTGAAATTTTCAAAAAGTCGTGGATGGGGAATATATTTAAAAGATTTTCTTGAGCACTTTCCGCCTGATCCACTTAGATATTACCTAGCATCAATTTTACCGGAGAATAGAGATGCCGATTTTTATTGGCGAGACTTTCAAGCTAAAAACAACAATGAACTTGCTGATATCCTTGGAAATTTTGTAAATAGAACATTGACTTTTACTGAAAAACATTTTAACTCAATGGTACCCGAGGCAGCCTCATTAAATGAGATTGATAGACAATTACTTGTTCAAATTCCTCAATTCAAAGTCCGTATTGAACAACTGTTTGAAAAAATAAAAATTAAAGATGCAGTAAATGAGATAATGAATTTAGCAAGACTTGGAAATAAGTATTTCAACGATAGCCAACCATGGAAAACAATTAATGAAAACAGAGAATCCTGTGCTACAACTATAAATCTTTCAATACAGTTAATTCGTACGCTTGCAGTGATGTTTTCTCCGATCATTCCTTTTACAGCTGAGAAGATATTCAGCATGCTTAATATATCAGATGAATCTCTGAAATTATGGGATGGTTCTGCGGAACCAAAAATTCCAGTTGGTCATAAAATTGGAAAACCTACGATTCTTTTCACCAAAATTGATGATAAATTGATTGAACCATTTTTAAATAGCCAGGAGAAAGAAGAAATTTCTAAAATGAAAATTAATCGTAAAACTATTACAGTGGATGACTTTAAACGAGTCGAAATAAAAATTGCAAAAGTTATTGGTTGTGAAAAAGTTAAAAATTCAAAAAAATTACTCAAACTTCAGGTTGACTTGGGAGATGAAAATCGTCAAGTTATCGCAGGTCTTGCGGAATTTTATGAACCAGGTGAATTAGTTGGGAAAAAAGTGTTGTTAGTGTCAAATTTAAATGAATTAAAATTGATGGATGAGATTTCGCAAGGGATGGTTCTTACAGTAGAAGATGAAAACAAAAAACTTAAAATTATTACAGTTGACGAAAGTTTACCAATCGGTTGTTTACTCAAATAATTCGAATCAATTAAAGGAGTGATGTAGAACATGTTTGTAAATAAATATGTCCATTATATACTATTAGTTATTTTAACTTTGATATTTTTTGCTTGTGCACCAACTTCAAAAAAAGATATAGTAATCGCTGAATTTGACAAACAAAAAATTTTTCTCGACGAATACGAAAGAGTTTATGCTAAAAACAATGGTGGATGGGAAGTTGCTAAAAGAGATTCGCTCTCAAAGAAAAAAAATTTTTTAGATTTATATGTAAACTTTAAGATTAAAGTTCATGATGCAAAAAGACGTGGACTTGATACCTTAAGTGATGTGGTTGCGGAGTTCAATGAGTATAAACAAAAAATAGGTGTGACTTATTTACTAGAAAAGGAATTAGTTGAACCGAATATTAAATTACTTTATGAAAAACGCAAAGAAGAACTTAGAGTAAGTCACATTATGTTTCGTCCAGATACTGCTGGATTCGAAGGAGCTTATGTTCGAGCATTAGCAATACTTGACTCAATTAAAAATGGTGCGTCTTTTGAAGTTATGGCAAGCAAATATAGTCAGGACTATTTCTCTGCACCTTATGGTGGTGATATTTTTTACATAACTGCTGGTGATATAATACCGTCTTTTGAAGAGCCCTGTTATACATTGAAAGCTGGAGAAGTTTATCCAGAACTTGTTAGAACTCAATTTGGTTACCATATCATTAAGGTCACTGATAGAAGGGCTAGGGTACCTGAAATTAGAGCAAGTCATATTCTCGTTGAGTTAAAACCAGGTTCTACTTCACAAGACTCAGCAAATGCTCTTGAAAAAATTCAGGCTATAAAAGAAAGAATAGAAATGGGCGAAGATTTCGGTGAGCTTGCTAAAGAATTCTCTGATGATGTCGGTACTAAAAATCAAGGTGGTGACCTTGGTTACTTTTCTCGAAGAATGATGGTTCAACCTTTCGATGAAGCCGCTTTTAATCTTGAAATAGGACAGGTTTCGGATGTTGTTAAAACCCAATTTGGTTATCATTTGATAAAACTTACAGACAAAAAACCCTTGAGATCTTTTGATGAAGAAAAGGATATTCTAAAGTCTATTTATCAAAGACTAAAGTACAATGAGGATAAAACTCGACTTGTGGATTCTTTAAAGCGAGTTTTTGGTTATAACTATAATAGAAATTTAGCTGATCTAATTATCAGTAAAACCGATACAGTTCAAGTTGGTGGACAATACTGGATAAGTGATTTGAAAAAAGAGTTTGGTGAAGAAATTGTTTTTTCTTTTGCAAATAAAAAAGTCACGTTTGATACGTTAATTGTACGGGCTGAGATGATGGCTGATTTTGTTAATCGTAGAATTACAAAAAACTTAATTGATGCAATGGCAGAAAGAATCGCTGAAGATTTTCTCTTAGCTGAAGCCGTTGAATATCTACCCGCTAAATATCCACAATTTGCCGAATTAATGGAAGAATACAAAAACGGAATTTTAATTTTCAAACTTCAAGAGGACGAAGTTTGGAATAAAATAACCATAGATGAAGATAAACTGAGAGTGCATTACGAAAATAACAAAGAAAAATATCAATGGCCCGATAGAGTTGAATATGCTGAAATTTTTATAAGGTCTGATTCTCTTGCTAAAGAAATCCATAAAATGTTACAGGCAGGAGAAGAATTTGATTCACTTGCTGCGAAGTATACAGAACGTCCTGGTTTTAAGGAAAAATATGGAAGACATGGAATAAAACCTGATCTTGACAATGCTCTCTCAATGAAAGCCAATCAATTAGTAGAGGGAGAGTTTTCAGAGCCATTTTATCATTCTAATGGTTATTCTATTGTCAAGTTAATTAAAAAACACCCAGCGGGAATTAAGACATTTGAGGAAGCATTGCCAGAAGTAAGTGGCGCTGTTCAGGAACTAGAATCTAAACGACTTGAAAATGAATATATTGAATTTCTTAAGGCTAATTACAAACCAAGAATCTATTACGACAAGCTTAAAAACGCTTTTGTCGATTAGATTTGAATTCAAATGTTTTCTTACATTGAATTTGATTCTACTATCAAGTTGTATGGAAGAACGATTGCCAGAAGATTATCTGGCAGTTGTAAATGATCGAATGTTAACACGTAGTTCTGTAAAGTATCTTGTTGATACAATTTATTTGAATGATTTTTATCTTAATCAAATTGTACAGAATTGGATTGAATTAGAACTACTTGCACAGGCAGCATTGAATGAAGGTTTCGAAGCTAAAGATGAGTTTGCTGTTCGAAGCGATTTTTATACTCGTCGTTTACTAGCCATTGATTATTTAAAGGAAAAACTTAAAACTGTAAATTACTTCGTTAGTAAAAAAGAATTGGAAAAATACTATCAAGAGCACATAAATGACTTTATTTTTAATTACGATGTGTATAAAGTAAATCAAGCAATTGTAAAAAATTTTAGCAAAGCCATTGATTTAAGAAATACAACTCTTTCTCAACTTGATTTTGAAAACTCAATAAGAGTTGCATTTAAACCAGAGGAAATAATCGACCAGAAATTTGGAATTTTTCTGAAAGAATTTGATAGTGTGCCATACGAATTAATGAATGTGCTCCAGACTCTTGAACCGGGAGAAATTTCTTATCCAATTGAGATTGGAAATGGTGAATATTTGATCACCCAACTTGTTGCAAAATATTCGAAGAATGAACCACCATCACTAGAATTTGCTAAAGAAATGGTAGAGGAAAGAATTATTTTTGAGAGACAAAAAAAGTTTTATCAAGATCTAATTTCAAAATTAGTGGATGAAGCTAACATTAAAATAAGAGAATAAATAGAAAATGAGAAAGGTTTTAATTGTAATTATTTTTATTTTATCATTCAGTATAGGCTTTGCTCAGGAAGTTTTAGATAAAGTTGTGGCTGTTGTAGATGATAAGTTTATTTTGCTTAGTGAACTTGAATTTCAAACTCAACTAATCGCATACCAAAGAAAATTAAATCCAAATGATCCAAATCTTCAGAAAGCTGTATTAAATTCTTTGATTGAAGAAAAGCTCATGCTTATTCAAGCTGAATTTGATAGTATTAGAGTTACAGAAGATGAAATTACGAGACAGTTAGATTTTCAAATTGAAAATTTCATTCAACAATTTGGCTCAAAAGAGAAATTAGAACAGGTTTATAATAAATCATTGGAAAAGATAAAGAGAGAGCTAAGAGACGAAATAAGAAATAATATTTTAATTCAAAAAGTTCAGGAAATGAAATTCGCTCGATTAGAGGTTAGCAGATACGAGGTTGAAGAATTTTTCAAACAATACAGAGATAGCATAGGAATGGTATCAGAAGAGGTACAGTTATCTCAAATCTTCATACAAACAAAAGTTTCTGATTTTGATAAAGCTGTTATAAGACAGAAATTAGAAAAGATTCTCGATTCAATTCAGGCTGGAGGTGATTTTTCAACATTTGCAGCTCGATATAGCGAAGACGCCGCGACTGCAAAAGATGGGGGTGATTTAGGTTTTGTTAAGCGAGGCTTGTTTTTCAAAGAGTTTGAAGAAGTAGTTTTTAATATGGAAAAAGGTGAAATATCTGGTATTATTGAAACGCCAATTGGGTTCCATATTGCCCAATTAGTTGATAGAAGGGGAGAATCAGTTAGAGTAAGACATATTCTTCTTAGATTAAAACCTTCAAAGGAAACAGAGAAAAGAATTACTGATCTTCTAGAAGCCATTTCTGATAGTGTTCGGTCTGGTGTTAATACTTTCAGTTATTATGCAAAATTATACTCAGAAGATAAAAGTACTGCCCAATTCGGCGGTGAAATGGGGAAAATTCCTGTACAAGAATTAGACACTGACCTTCGAAATTTAATAAGCAAAATGAACGAAAAAGAAATCTCGAAACCAAGAAAGATAACACTTTCAAAAGATGTTACAGGATATCAGATAATTTATCTAGAAAAAAGAATTCCGGAACATATGCCTGATTTAAACCTTGATTATGAAAGACTCGAACAATTAGCTTTGATGCAAAAGCGTAAAAAGGTTTACGAAAATTTGATTGAACAACTCAAAAAACAAGTATACTGGGATATAAGATTGTAGGTTAGAAATGTTCAAAAGTGACGTTGAAGCCGTTCAGGCACTTACAGAAAGAATAAAAAATTTAAAACAAGAAATTAAAAAAGTTATCGTTGGTCAGAATGAGATTATCGAATATCTATTAATCGCTCTTTTATCTAGAGGACATTGCTTATTAATTGGAGTTCCTGGACTTGCAAAGACTCTTTTAGTTAAAACACTTGCACAAGTTCTTGATTTAAAGTTTAGTAGAATACAATTTACACCAGATCTTATGCCGGGTGATATCACAGGCACAGAAATTTTAGAATATGATTCCGCTACAGGGCAGAGAGTGTTTAAGTTTATAAAAGGACCTATTTTCACAAATATTCTTCTGGCTGATGAAATCAATCGAACTCCACCCAAAACTCAGTCAGCTCTACTCGAAGCAATGCAAGAACTTCAGGTTACAGCAGGTGGAGTAAAATATACTTTAGAAGAGCCATTTTTTGTTTTAGCAACTCAAAATCCAATTGAACAAGAAGGAACTTATCCATTACCTGAAGCTCAACTTGATAGATTTATGTTTAATTTGTGGTTGGATTATCCATCAAAAAATGAAGAGATAGAAATTGTGAAATCAACTACGAGTGAATACATTCCTGATGTAAGGAAAGTAATGAACAAAGAAGAAATAAAATATTTTCAGAATCTTGTCAAGAGAGTACCGGTAGCAGATAATGTAATTGAGTACGCGGTGAAACTGACTCATAGTACACGTCCGGTTGATGGAGCATCTAAATTTATTAAAGAAAATGTAAGTTGGGGAGCTGGACCGCGTTCTTCTCAGTTTATGATTGTTGCCGCAAAAGCTAGAGCGATCATAAATGGAAGTTTTACTCCTACAATTGATGATGTACGAAGTGTTGTAGTACCTATTTTAAGACATAGAATTATTCCTACCTTCAGTGCAGAAGCTGAAGGAGTTTCTTCACTGGATATCATTCATAATTTATTAGTTGAATTTAAATAAAGGAGTTTTATAAAATGGGTAAAGGTGATAGAAGAACTAAAAGAGGAAAAATTTTCAGAGGAACATTCGGTAAATATCGTCCAAGAAAAAAGAAAAAGTCAAAAAATTTGAAAGAAGAAAAACCTCAAGGCTCTGAAAATCAATAAAAGAATTAAATTTTAACTATCCGATAGGATTTATATCCTCTATAGATTTCGGTAGCCAAAACTCTTATCACATTAGCTACCGGAACAGCGAGCAAAAGCCCGATCAAACCAAATAATTCGCTTCCAATTAGAATTAAAAGGATTATAACTACAGGATGTATTTTTAGAGATTTTGAATAAATGACTGGTTGAACGAAACCATTATCTACTGTGTAAACTATAGCAAATAAAATAACTATTGGAAGTGCAAATGAAAAATTGCCTAGTTGATAGTATGACACAAGTATTGCTGGTATAGCACCAATTAGTGGTCCCAGATAAGGAATTAAATGACCTACCCCAGCAAGCACTCCCAACATAACAAAATTCTCGATACCCAGTAAATACAGACCAACCATAATGCATGCACCTAAAAACATTGCGTCGAGAATCCAGCCACGAACAAATTTTCCAATTTCGATACTGACTTTTTCTAGAATTTCATAAGCCATTTCGAAATATCTATTTGGTAAGATATTAACGAGCCCAAGTTTTAGATTTCTGGAATCTTTCAAAATGAAAAATGTAATGAATGGTGTAATCAAAATAAAAGCAGCAATGGAAAACAATTTAGGGATGAAGGCAGAAATATCAGTGAATAAAGTTTCAAAATAACCTTGAACTAATTTTGAAAATTGTTTCGATAAATCACCACGTTTTATAAATGGAAATATGGTAGAAATTCGTCGTTCGATTCTTGAAATTAAATCTTGAATTTTCAGGTCACGAAGTAATAAAAATAAATTATCAAGTTGGCTAGCGATTATTGGAACGAAATAATAAATCAAAAAACCAATAAATCCTATAGCAACTAAGATAGAAATTAAACAAGCATATGTGTGAGGAATTTTTAAAAATTCGAGATATTTAACCAATGGTCTTAATATGAAAGCTAATAGAATGGAAAGCACAATGAGTACAAGAATATTAATTAATTCTAAAACTAGATACGAAATAACTAATAAAATCAGTAAAGGTAAAAGAATGCGAATAATTTTTTTTGTAGCAATTTCTTTCACTTTAGTAATTCGAGATTAATCAAATACTGCTTCAACCCTTCTTATTTCGGGTATACTTCGCATTAGTGCTCTTTCAATTCCTGCCCGTAGAGTCATCATTGCCATTGGACATCCTTTACATGCACCAGTCAATCTAACTTCGACAATTCTATCTTCAGTTACTCGAACAAGTTCAACATCACCTCCATCTACCCTGAGATAAGGACGAATCGTTTCAAGTGCTTGCTCAATTCTTGTTTTAATATCTTCCATTATTACTCTCTATGAGTTTAAAATTTCAATTTTTGGTATTAAGGGTTGATTGATATTTCTTATGCTTATTTGTGCTGCCATGTTTCGTGAAATTTCAAAAATTTTTTTCGATTCCTCACAGTTTGGATCGATAATTACAATTGGTCTTCCAGAATCGCCACCTTCTCGAATAAGTGGATTAATCGGAATTTCACCTAAGAATGGAGTGCCCATTTCATTAGCTGTTTTTCTACCTCCACCATTTCCGAAAATATCATATCGTTTTCCTGTATCAGGTGCGATGAAATAACTCATGTTTTCGACAATTCCCAATACAGTTACATTTACTCTTTCAA
This sequence comes from uncultured Ignavibacteriales bacterium, assembly GCA_937138605.1. Lineage (GTDB taxonomy): Bacteria > Bacteroidota > Ignavibacteria > Ch128b > Ch128b > CAKZPH01. The sequence goes on along the minus strand of CAKZPH010000149.1, from coordinate 7,329 downwards.
ACATTTTTAATGCTTTTCGTGCGTCTATTAAAGCAACATCTTGGGGAGTTGTTACAATTAAAGCACCTGTAAGCGGAATAGTTTGAACAAGAGTTAATTGAATATCTCCAGTTCCAGGGGGCAAATCAAAAATTAAATAATCCAACTCACCCCATAATACATCGCTCATAAATTGTTTAATAGCACCACTAGCCATTGGTCCACGCCATATCACAGGAGTATTTTCATCAATTAAAAATCCAATGGACATTAACTTCACATTGTATTTTTCTACTGGAATAAGTTGAACTTCGTTGGGATTATCTCCAATCATCTTTGGTTTTTCGTTCACACCTAACATTAAAGGAATGCTTGGTCCATAAATATCAGCATCAATTAAACCGACTTTTGCTCCGTCCACTGCTAATGCAACTGCAAGATTAACTGCTACTGTTGATTTGCCCACACCACCTTTGCCACTTGCCACAGCGATTGTATTTTTTACACCAGGTAATAATTTTTCCTTAATTGAATTTCTGTGGGTGGTAACGTTTGAAGACATATCAACTTCTATTGTGTAATTCTCACCAACAACTTTTTTTATTTCTACGATACAATCTTCTTTTATTTTATTTTTCATTGGACATGCAGGCGTTGTCAGTGCAATGTTTACAAATATTTTATCAGAAGATATTTGGATATCTTTAACCATATCTAGTGTAACAAGATCACGATGAAGGTCAGGATCCTGTACATTTCTTAACGCATTTAAGATCAATTCTTTCGACAACATAAAACATGTTTCCTTTTTTTATTAAAACCACATGCAAGTTATGAAAATTTTACTTGAAATTAATTGGAATGATATTTCATGGATAAATTTTTGACGTTTTGAGAAAAATCTAAAAGATTATAAGTTCAATCAACCGAGAAATAAAATAGCTTACATCAAAATATGACTTAAAATGCCCCCTAATGTAAAAGCAAAAATCCATGTTCCAGCCCAAATAGTCAGACCAATTTTTAGCCCTCTTTCTTTTAACATCACTAAAAATGATGCAATACATGGAACGAATAAAGTAATTGTAACAAGTGAAACCACCACTTGATATTTCGTTAATGACATATGAAACAGTCCTGCCGCTCCAAAATCCCTTCTTATCATTCCCATGATAAATGCTACTGCTGATTCTTTTGGGAGTTGTAAAACTTTTGTAGTTATTGGCTCTAAAAAGTTAATCCAGTAATTAATCAGTCCCGTGACCTGGAGTAAACCGATAATCGAAGTTCCAATAAAAAATAATGGTGTTGCATCTTTCATAAAACCAACGGTTCTGTAATAAGTTTTTCTCAAAACGTTTTTAATTTGAGGAATGCTCATTAAGGGTAAATCTAAAATTAGGGGCTGACTTACTCCGGGAACAATTTTGTTTAATATTGTACTAGTAAGAATAATTATTGTCAAAATTGTAACGATGTAAATTACTGTTGCTTCTAAACCAGCAGCTGTAAGTAACACTGTAATGACAGCTAATTGTGCTGAACAAGGAATTACAAACTGTAGAATTGCTGTAGCTATTGTTTTTTCTCTTTCTGTGCCTAACATTCTTGTGGTAATTGTTGCCATAGTGACACAACCAAATCCTAGTATAATTGGAATTATAGCTTTACCATTTAATCCAAGTTTTGTGAAAGTTTTATCAACCAATGCGGCTAATCTCGGTAGATAACCACTGTCTTCAAGAAATGAGAGAACTAAATAAAATGAAATTATTAGAGGTAAAAGAAGGAAAAACAAATATGTTGTTGTCATCGTTATGACGCCAAATTCACCAAAGAAAAATTGCACTATTGGATTTTGATATTTGAAATTGGCTTCTTTAGTTTTACCAGAGGTTCTAGTTTCTATCTCTTTAAATTTCTCACTTTCTTCAATAATCCCTTTCGGAAATTTTTCATTAATAGTTTCAATAACATTTTCATCGTTATCAAGTATGTTAATCTCAATTTCTGAAGGAATGTAATATGAGACAAACTTTTTTATGTTGTATTCAACTATATTTTTACCAATCGAGTTTTCGGTAAAATCAACCAATCTTTGCGAAACGAAATCACCAATGAAAATATATATTAAAAACAAAATTCCAATGAGAATCGGAATTCCTGTAACTGGTTTAAGAGCAAGTCTACCAAAATTCGAGAAGAAGATTCCAGCAGGAGTATCTTTGCTTTCAACCGCATCTACTATCTCTTTAACTCTGTTCCTTCTGTGAATGTAAATTTCTTCTCTAACATCTTCGGAAGAAATTTGTAGGTTATATTTGTTAATTAGATCTCTATCACCTTCTAATAATAGTAAATAAGTGGACTTATCTAAGTTAAAATTTTTAATATGTTTTATTTTTTCAAGGATGAATTTATCTTGTTTCCCCTCTCGTGCTTTTTCAATTATTTCATCAATGTTCTCAAGTCCCTCACCCGTCAAGGCAGATGTTGTAAAAACCTCGACACCCAGTAACTCCGAAAGTTTTTTTGAGTTTATTTTTATTTGATACTTTTTTAGTTCATCAATTCTGTTTAATATAACTGAAACTTTTTTTCCCATTTCAATTAATTGTAAAGTAAGAAACAAATCTCGTTCTAGATTTAAAGCATTAACAACACTGATTATAATATCAGCCTTAAGTATGATTTCCTTTGTGACTTTTTCCTCGTCATTAAAAGAAGAAACCCCATAAATTCCTGGAGTATCATAGATAAAGTATTTTTTATATTGACACGTAGTTATGCTAACAGTTGTTCCGGGGAAATTTGAAACCTCAACATACATTCCACTAATATGATTGAAAATTAGAGATTTCCCTACATTTGGATTACCCACAAGAACAACTTTGGAATATTCCGGGAAAGTTTTAACTGGAATTTCGTTTGTTTGGAATGTCATTCAATTAAAGTCAATTAATTAAGACTCGATACAATAATCTGACGTGCTAAATCGTTTCCGAGTGCAATTTCAAGGCGATTTTTCTGAATAATGATAGTCCCGCCAAAGATTTTATCAAGGCAGGTAATAGTTTCACCTTCTAATATGCCAAATCGAATTAATTGTAATTTATAATCTCCTTCAGGAAGTTGTTGTACTAAAAGTTGTTGTCCACGCTTGGCTTTATTTAGTGTGAATTTCATAATATTAATCTTTCCCATTGGTTTTACACTCATCTGGGTTTTTGCAAAACCCGTAGGTAATAAATGAATGATTGATTGCAACAAATCCATATTTTTCACAAATATTTTCTTGAATCTTTAAAATCTCAGCATTATCAAATTCAATTATCTTACCGCAATTCACACATATTAAATGATCATGTTCAATTGCACCTAAGTTTTTTTCGTAACGTGATTCCTTACCAAGAAAATTATGTTTAGACAAAATTCCGCATTTTACAAGTAATTCCAGCGTATTGTATACTGTTGCTCTGGAGACGTTAGAACCTTCATTCTTCATAGCGAGAAAAAGTTCGTCCGCACTGAAATGTTGTACCTGTTTAAAGGCAAACTCTAAAACTTCAGACCTTTCCGACGTTACTCGATAAGAACCCTTTCTTAGAAAGTCCGTAAAAATTTGTTTTGCGTGAATTATGTTAAAAACCATTTTAATTGATATTTAGACTAAATCTAATTTAGGAAATTTGTATTTTTTTGTCAAGATTAAACTTTATTTTACTTAAGTTTGTTATAACTTGGAATTTTTAACAAAACTGGAGGATAAATGTCAACTAATACAATTTTTCAGAAAAAAACTGTTGTTGGTACGTCGAATGTCAGTGTGTCAGACGCTATTGAAAAAGTTGTAAAGAAGTTTAATGATGAAAATCCAGTGAGTTGGTTTGAAGTAGTTGAGATTCGTGGTCGAGTTACTATCGAAGGCAATTTAGAATATCAAGTAACTGTTAATCTTGGTCAAAAATTAAAATAGGAGAAAAATATGTCGTTAAAAGTTGGTGACAATTTCATTGATTTTACACTAAAAAATCAGAGATTCGAAAACATAACATTAAGTGAATATGTTGGTAAGAATAACATTGTTATTTTATTTTTCCCATTTGTGAATTCCAGTGTGTGTGAAAGAGAATTATGTCAAACAAGAGATGTTCTGGAAGATTACAAAGGTTTTGATGCAACAGTTTTTGCAATTAGTGTCGATAGTCCTTTTGCTCAAAAGTTATGGGATGAGAAATTGAAATTCGGATTTGATTTGTTGAGTGATTTCAACAAAGAAGTTTGTAGATCATACGGGGTTTTAGATGAAAATTGGCTTTCAGAAAAGTTTGGATATTATGGAGTTGCGAAAAGATCTGCATTCGTAATCGATAAGTTAGGTAAAATTCAATATGTTGAAATTCTTGATGAACCAGGCAAAGAGCCAGATTACAATAAAATCCGAGAAACTCTTGCTAGTTTGAAATAATAGTTAAAGCCCATTTCATATTATGATATTTGATTTTTAATTTGTGATTGATGCACGAAAGAATAGTATGAAATGGGTATACTTATATTAAGATACACATCTCAAGTCCTCCAAGCTTTATCATTTATCTTATGGTTTGGTGGATTACTTTCATTGTTTATTATATTAAATATGAATCGGAACTTGACAAATTTAGACGATAAATTTTCATTCAAAATTAGCTTAATTTATCGAATAGGTTATTTTGTTTTACTTGGAGGCGCATTTTTTTGGAGTAGTGTTCTTTTACATTTTCTTTCAACTTTTAATAATCCATTAAAATCAAGGGCTTATTTATTGTTTTTAATACTTGCATTTGCTTTAACAATTCTTACAGTAGTTCAATTTGTGATGGGTATAAAAATTTTTAATCTTGATAAAAAAAGAGTGCTTTATGAAAAGACAGAGCTTGTTAACCAATTAATTCCTAAGCAAATGGAACTTTTTGATACATACTTCTTTGTAAATCTTATTAATTTAATTTTAGCTTCTTTCATAATTCTGCTTAATCAACCATAGGAGTAAAAATGTTAAAGGAAGGACAAAAAGCACCGGCATTTTCTTTGATTAATCAAGATGGTAAAAATGTTTCACTAAAAGATTTACGTGGGAAAAAAGTAGTTTTGTACTTTTATCCAAAGGATATGACTTCAGGTTGTACAAAAGAAGCTTGTGATTTTCGAGATCATATAGAATTGTTTAAAGATAAAGATGTAGTTGTTATTGGTGTGAGTCCTGACTCAATACATTCTCACAAAAAATTCAAGGATAAGTATAATCTACCATTTGATCTGTTAAGTGATGAGTCAAAAAAAGTTCTTGAAAAATATGGTGTCTGGAAAGAAAAAAGTATGTACGGTAAAAAATATTTTGGTATTGAAAGAACTACATTTATAATAGATGAAGGTGGAATAATTAAAAAAATCTTTCCAAGGGTGAAAGTTGAAGGTCACGCTAAAGAAGTTTTAAAAGAATTGGAAAAATGAAATGGAAAAATCTTTTTTGGACAAGGAAAAAATTGAAAAATTAGCTCAATCAATAACATTCAAAAATTTGCTAGAGAGTTTTGCGTTAGAGTCACAAGCGAATCGACGCTATTTTTACTTTGCTGAAAAAGCCAGGCAAGAAGGATACGATGAAGTTGCAAAAGTTTTTGATGAAGCAGCAGAAGGTGAAGGTGGACATTCCTTTGGACATTTTGAATTTATTGAGATGATAATGGATCCACTTACCGGTAAAGAGCTCGGTGACACAGAAACAAATTTACGAGTTGCAATAGATGGTGAGACATTTGAATTCAGCGAGCTTTATCCAGGTTTTGCTAGAATTGCCCGTGAAGAAGGTTTTGATGAAATTGCTGAGTGGTTTGAGTTTCTAGCACGAGCTGAAAAATCTCATGCTGGCAGATTGCAAAAAGCTTTAGATTTATTACTTGATTTAAAAAATCGAAAATGAATCATTCCATCTGAGGTTATTAATTGAGAAAAATCGAATTTTCCGACATTATACAGTATGACGATTACATTAAAATAAGAGAAAAGTATTTAAAAAAAATTATTGAGATTAGGAAAAATAGAAGAATTCAGGTAGGAGAGTATATTACTTTCGTTTTTGAAAATAGGGAAACTGTGTTATATCAAATTCAGGAAATGATTAGACTTGAAAAGATGAGAGATGAAGTTTTAATAAAAAATGAAATTGAGATTTTCAATAGATTAGTTCCAGATAAAAATGAATTATGTGCGACAATGTTCATAGAAATTTTCGAACGTGGATTTATTAAGTCATTACATTATAAGTTTGCAGGAATTCATGAAAACAGAATCTTCTTGAAATTTGGAGATGAATCTATAACACCTGAATTTGAACCAGAAGTATTAAGTAATCAACGAGTAAGTGCTGTAAATTACTTGAAATTTAAATTTATTAATGAACAGGTAAAGAAATTCCTCGATAGAAATGTTCCCACTTTTATTGAGATAAATCATAATGATTATCAAGCCATTGCAAAACTTCCACAAAATGTAAGAGAAAGTTTAATTAAAGATCTTACTGTATAATGAGAGTCTACATTACACGAAAGGCCCATTTTTCAGCAGCCCATCGTTTGTATAATCCAAATTTTTCTGAGGAGAAAAATAAGGAAGTTTATGGACTTTGTAATAATCCACTTTACCATGGTCATAATTATATTTTAGAAGTAACAATTTGCGGTGAACCTGATAGTGATACAGGTTATTTAATTGATCTGAAAAAATTGAAAGAAATTATAAATGAGAAAATCATTAAGTATGTCGATCATAAAAATTTAAACTTAGAGGTTGATTTTTTGAAAGATATAATTCCTACTTCTGAAAATTTAGCAATTGCTTTCTGGAAAAGACTGGAGAAGGAAATTCCAAGGGGCAAACTTTATTCTATAAAAATTTATGAAAGTGAAAACAATATTGTTGAATATAGAGGTGAATAATGGATTTAGAAAAAATTAAAGAATTAATCAAAGAGTTGCTTATTCAAATTGGAGAAAATCCAGAACGAGAAGGATTAATACGTACACCTGAACGCGTTGCAAGAGCATACGAATTCTTAAGTCGTGGTTATCGACAGAATGTTCACGACATAATGAACAAGGCTGTTTTTGTAGAGAAATATGACGAAATGGTAATAGTTAAAGACATTGATTTCTATTCTTTATGTGAGCATCATTTACTTCCCTTTTTTGGAAAAGTTCACATGGCATACATTCCAAATGGGAAAATCATAGGACTTAGTAAAATTCCAAGGCTCGTGGAGGTTTTTGCTCGAAGGCTTCAAGTTCAGGAAAGATTGACACAGCAATTAGC
>CAKZPH010000148.1 GCA_937138605.1 uncultured Ignavibacteriales bacterium | reverse complement strand
AAGGCTTTGTAAAAGTGTGATTATAGGGAAGATTTTGTAAAATGGGATTATCAATTTGAGGTTCAATACCTTTCTTACACCATTCAAAACGTTGACTCATTAATAATTCACCAGTAAATAAATCTGTGTGATTTTCAAAAATATATACTCGATCAGCATTAACAGCATTGCCTAAAATGCTGAGCACTTTATTTATCGCTCTTTTATGATCGACTTCAACAAGTAAAGTATAAGTTGCATCAGCCATAGCCGATAATAAAGCATCTTTCTGCCTTAATTTTTCTTCTGATTTGAAGCTTTCTGTAATGTCTCTTGCTATTCCTCGCACTGAATTAATAATTTTTCCATCCCTTATGACTGAATTTTTGTATCCAAAAATGTAATAATTGCCACTCTTACCTTTTAATTTTATAATTCCTGTAACTGAACCTTCATAATCAAGAGAGTGTATATACTCATAAAATTCCTTAGCAGGAATGCCAAAAACTTCTTGAAATTTTCTACCAATTACCTCTTCCGGGGAGTAACCGAGAATTGATTTGACCGCAGAATTTATCTTAGTAATGGTTCCATCGAATTGATGAATATAGACCAAGTCTGTAACATTATTAAATAAATCGGCGTATTGCTGCTCACTCTTTTGAATCGAGATTAACTTTTCTTGTTGAACATGCAACAACTTTCTATTATTTATGAGTACACTTACAATGATTAAAAAAATTAAAATAATGAGCGCAAGTGTACCAAGTATTACTAGCCAGAGGGCTTGACTTGAAATCTCTGCCATAAGAAAACAAAACCATAAATTAACTGACAAATAATTCCAATAAAAACATGAATAGGCCAGGTGTTTATTTCATTACTCAAAGCAAAAACAAAAATGTTACCTCCAAAATAAAACATCAAGGTAATTGTTATTACAAATTTATAATCAAAGTAATCTATAATCGTATTTTTTAAGGAATAATCTATAAAGTACATTGATGTAATAACTAATATTAATATGCTTTCAAATGTCAGCGATACATTATCAATCTTATTCGATTGCTCAACAAACGATTTAATTAAAATAATACCTATTGAAAAAATTAGAATAAATACTGAAATAACATTTTTGAATCTCTTATCATCAATCCAGATTCTATACATCAAGGATAAAATTAAAAACTCTACAATAGTAAAAATGTGCAGCACCCAAATATTTTCTTTTTTAAAGTAAACCAACAATAAACTAGTTAATCCAACTATAACAGCTACAAATAAATAAAATAAAAATACCTTTAGATTTTTATCTATAAAACGAAAGTTAATGACTCCAATTACTACAGGAATAAGTTGAGAAAATGTGGCGATCGTAAATAAAGTTCTCATTAACGATCAATTATTATTTTTGCATTAACTTCGATTCTTTGTTGCAATAAGGAGGACAAGGCCAAAATCTTTCCAGTACATATCCTTCATCTAAATCTTTTTCTTCAGAATTAACACCAACAATAACCAGTTGCAACTTACCCTCTTCATCTTCACCAAAATAAATCCTAACTCCAACACATCCATCCTGTTGCAAAACTTTTTGGAGTGAGTCTTTACCAACATAATATGCCTTTATATCTGACTCTTTTATTTTGCTTTGATAATTAGATACAAGTTTTTGAGCTTCTTCAATAGAAATAAAATGGTCTTCTTTACCAGTGAATGGCATGTTAGAACTCTCCTATTTTTTGTAAATCTATAAATCTAAATTTTTAATTTCAAAAGATATGAAAGGTGGAAGAACTGAAAGTAAAAGTCTTTGTTTTAAGTATTTGAATTACTTCTCGATTAACTTGAAATAAAGTTAACAATAAATAAATAACTTGCTTTAATTAATCTATAACATCAAAACCAGTGTATTTTCTTAAAACTTCTGGTACTACAACATTTCCATCAGGTGTCTGATAATTTTCCAAAATTGAAACCATCAATCGTGATGTTGCAAGACCAGAACCGTTCAACGTATGTACAAATTCGAGTTTGCCTGTGTTATTTCTTCTAAATCTAATGTTTGCTCTTCGCGCTTGAAAACTCTCAAAATTGCTACAAGAAGACGCTTCTAAGTATTTTTTCTCAACAGGAGCCCACACTTCTATATCATAACATTTAGCCGCTGAAAAACTTAAATCACCTGTACATAATAAAATAACTCGATACGGAATTTTAAGCTCCTTCAAAATATACTCTGCATCATTTACTAACGATTCCAGCTCATCATATGAATTCTCAGGTTTAACAAATTTTACCATTTCTACTTTATTGAATTGATGAACACGTAAAAAGCCTTTTTGGTCTTTTCCATATGAACCAGCTTCCCTTCTAAAACAAGGTGAATAACCAACAAATTTAACTGGCAAATCTTCTTCTCTTAATATTTCATCACGATAAAAATTTGTAATAGGTACTTCAGCTGTTGGGATTGGGAATAAGTCATCTTCAACACAATGATACATATCTTTTTCAAGCTTGGGAATTTGGCCAGTTCCTATCATCGAATTTCTATTGACTAGAAAAGGTGGAAAGATCTCTTGATAACCATGTTTCTTTAAATGACAGTCCAACATAAAATTGATCAGCGCTCTTTCTAAAGTTGCACCTTTACCAACATAAACAGGAAAACCACTTCCCGAAATTTTTGCTCCTCTCTCAAAGTCCAGTATTTTTAGTCTTTTGCCGAGTGATAAATGATCCAAAAAATTTTCATTTTTTAAATCATAGTTATAATCATCTGGTGCCCATGCTCTAATAACCACATTCTGACTTGCATCACTTCCAATTGGTACACTATTATGTGGAATATTAGGTATTCTTAACAGTAAATCGTTAATTTTGTTATCAACTTGATCGAGTTCTTTGTCATACTTTGTAATTTCATCAGAGACTTTCTTCATCTGGGAAATTATTTCATTTATATCTTTACCCTCCCTTTTCAATTTAGCTACTTCATCAGATGCTTTATTTTTCTGGAATTTTAAATTTTCTACTATTTTAAGCAATTCTCTTCTTTTTGAATCCAGATCTAATAGTTCATTTAAATGATCTTTTTCATTTTTGTTTTTAATTGCTTCTCTAACAACATCTTCATTTTCTCGAATAAATTTTATGTCTAACATTATAACCTCGAATAAAAGTTTATGCTAAATGATCTGTTGAAAAATTTAATTAAAGTGGTACACTATGATTCATTTTCATTGAAAGCATAGAGATGTCTTTACTTTATGACGATATTTAAAATTTTATTCTTCACGTAAATTTCACGAATAATCTGTTTACCTTCTAAAAACTTTTTAACCTTTGGATCATTTTTCGCAATTGTTTTAATTTCATCTTCCGATACATCAATCGGAAAATCTATGGCGGCTCTTAATTTTCCATTTACTTGAACAGCAAGTGTAAATGTTTCTTGTACTAAGGCACGTTCATCATAATCAAACCAAACCGGAGATTCAAAAATACTCTTACCTTTACCTAGCATTGACCAGCATTCTTCTGCAAGATGTGGCGCAAGAGGAGCAAGCAAAAAAGCATACCGCTCGAGTACAAAATAAACGAACCTCTTATTTTCAATTTGATTTAATTTTGAAAAATCATTCAAGAGTTCCATCATAAATGCAACAGCGGTATTAAATCTGAGGTGGTCAATATCTTCAACCACTTTTTTCAAACCAAGATTAATTCTTTTATAAATATATTTTTCGTTTTCATCTAAATTTTCAAAATCAATATTATTTACGCTACCTATTGCTTTAACTTTTACAGCATATTTCTTAAAAAATTCATAGGTTCGATTTACAAATCTATTTACACCAATAATTCCAGTATCACTCCAATCACCACCCATATCATATGGCCCCATAAACATAAGATACATTCTAAAAACATCCGATCCATATTTTTCTATAAAAACATCTGGATTTACCACGTTTCCTTTCGATTTGGACATTTTAGCACCCATGTTAGTAATCGTACCCTGATGGCGTAATTTATAATACGGTTCATCACATTTCAGCAAGCCTAAGTCACGGAGAAACTTATGAATGAATCGTGCATAAAGTAAATGCATGGTTGCATGTTCGGCACCACCAATGTAGCTATCAACAGGCATCCATTTATTAGCAAGCTCAATATCAAACATTGCATAATCAATTTTAGGATTAAGAAATCGTAAATGATACCATGACGAGTCAACAAACGTATCCATTGTATCTGGGTCCCGTTTTGCTGGGGACTTGCATTTAGGGCATTCGACATTCATAAATTTTTCATTCCTTAAAAGTGGTGATTCACCGGTGGGTTTGAAATCCACATCATATGGTAAAACAACGGGTAAATCTTTTTCTGGAACAGGTACTTCTCCACATTTTTCACAATGAATTATCGGTATTGGAGTTCCCCAATATCTTTGCCGCGAGATTAACCAATCTCTAAGTCTGTAATTAATTTTTCTTTTTCCAATGCCCTTATGTTCTATAAGATCAGCAATTTTTTGTTTACCAATTTCAGAATCAATACCAGAAAATTCGCCAGAGTTAATCATAATTCCCGGTTCAACATAAGCAGATGTTAACTCATCATCTGGATTTGTTCCAGGTTCAAGAATAACTTTTTTAACAGGTAAATTAAATTTTCTAGCAAACTCGAAATCACGTTCATCATGACCAGGTACAGCCATAACTGCTCCTGTACCATAAGTGACCAATACATAATCAGCAATCCAAATTGGTATGCGTTCTCCATTAATTGGATTAATTGCATAAGAACCAAGAGGAACACCTGTCTTTTCTTTAACAGTCGAAAGTCTTTCTATTTCAGTCTCATATTTAACTCTATCAATATAAGCTTCTACATTTTTTTCAAACTCAGGCTTAGTCAATTTTTCTACAAGGGGATGTTCAGGTGCTAATACAACATAGGTTACACCAAATAAAGTATCAGGTCTTGTAGTAAAAACTGTTATTTTATCGCCCGTGTCTTCTGCAATAAAGTCTACCTCCACACCCTCACTCTTTCCGATCCAATTTACTTGCATAGCCTTTGTTTTTTCAGGCCAGTCAATTTCTTCAAGATCATTTAATAATTCTTCGGCATAAGCAGTTATTTTAAAGAACCATTGAGTAAGAAATTTTTTTATTACCGGATTATCGCATCGTTCACAAGTTCCATCAGAACTGACTTGTTCGTTCGCCAAAACAGTTTGACAAGATTCGCACCAATTAACAGGTGCGTTTTTCCTGTATGCAAGCCCTTTTTCATAAAGTTTTAAAAACAACCATTGATTCCATTTGTAATATTCTGGCACACACGTTATCAACTCCTTTTCCCAATCATACATAGTTCCTATTCTTTTTAACTGAATTCTAATATCTTCAACATTCTTTAACGTACTATCTTGTGGATGTATTCCCGTTTTTATTGCATAATTTTCTGCAGGAAGTCCAAACGCATCATAACCCATAGGTTCAAAAGTGTTATAACCTTGTAGTTTTTTGAGTCTAGTCCATGTATCTGCTGGAGCATAATTATACCAGTGTCCTATGTGTAATTTTGCTCCGCTTGGGTAAATAAACATTACAAGTGAATAAAGTTTTCTTTCCGTTTTGGTTAAATCAGTATTGTAGACCTGTTTCTCTTCCCAATATTTTTGCCATTTAAGTTCTATTTCATTAAATGGATATCTCATAGTTCACCTTATTTTGCAATTTAATTTTTCAAAATTAAATAAATTGTTAATAATTAATTTTAGATCAGGATATATCAGAAAGTTTATCTTTCAATAATCGATTAAAAATCCAAAGCCCGAGTTATGAAAGGATTCATTATAATATTGGTAGAAAAAATTGTTTCCTGAATAATAACTCACATAAAATATAATACCTTTTCCTAATAATTCTCCAAATTTTAGACCACCAAACAAACTATGATTAACTTTATAATTTGTATTCCCATTTAATTCTAAGTTGTAAGAAATTAATGGAGTAAATTTTAATTCTAAAATTTCAGTAGAAAAGAATTTAAAGTAATATTCAAAGCTACCATTAAAAATCAATCTTTTAATCTCTGATGGACGAACGAATACACTATAACCAATACTACTCATGTAACGAATTAAGCCATGAACTTGATTAATATTCTTCAAGTAAGCAAATTCAAAATAATCTTGGGTGTACGGCAGTGGATGACGTGAAATCCAGTTATTTGTAGAAGAATTCCAATGACCATCTACAAGGTGTGAACTTACGTGATTAATTCTCAACCTGAAAATATGTTGATTTTTATTCTCATTCATAGTGTAAGTGACAAAACCACCTAAAGTTCCATCCATACCATCAATTTGAAATCTTTTTTCACTATAATTTTTGGAAAGGATTCTTATGGAAGTCTGTAGTCCACTCGTTAAATATGAATGTTCATTTATTTGAAATTTCAAAATATTAATTGGTAATCCTATGTCAAATTTCATGTTCTCATTCGAAGGATAATATAAAATACCAAATCTTGGTTCTTTTTCCTGTGATTTAAAGAACTGTATTTGTGAATCATCTGGAAAAAATTTTACAGGTAACTGAGAAAACAAATCCCTAAAAACGCATACTAATATGAAACAAAGTAAAATTGTTTTATTCATTTTTTACCCAATTTTATTGAAATAATAAATGCTTTCGGACTACAAAATTCAGTAAAATCCTTTTGCTTGATTTTTTTATTTAATAATAGATATATTGTGTATAATTAAATTATAAACTTTGTAATACAAATTTATTATTTATGGCCAGGGAGATAAAATGAGGATGAAAATTTTATTATTAGGTTTTCTAGTGTTATCATCAAATCTCTTCTCCGATGGTATTTCCGTCGGGAAATATACTGGTGAATTTTTAGCAATTGGTGTTGGTGGTAGAGCTTTAGGTTTGGGAAGTGCCTATGTTTCAATTTCAAATGATGTTACAGCAGGCTACTGGAATCCTGCAGGATTGGCTAGCTTGAATTATCCGCAAGGAATTTTTATGCATGATGAAAGATTTGCAGGACTGGTAAACTATAACTATGGAGCAATTGCCATACCATATAAAAATACGATGACGCTAGGCTTTAGTGTTATAAGATTAGGTATTGATGGTATACCAGATACAAGACAAGCTTTTATTGATAGAAACGGAAATCTCAAAATTGATGATGCATCTGAAATAGACTACACAAAAATAACAGAATTCAATTATGCTGATTGGGCTTTTCTATTCTCTTTCGGAAACAAATTAAATGAAAATTTATCATATGGTGTTAATTTAAAGTTAATTCGTCGAGATATCGCTGAATATGTCGCATGGGGCATTGGTTTCGATTTAGGTGTAATCTATAATTTGAATGAAAAACTTTCCTTGGGAGCAAATTTTCAAGACATTACTACTACAATTGTTGCATGGGACAATGGCACAACTCAATTAATTTCTCCAACTCTTAAAATTGGCTCAAGTTATAAAATTAATTTTCTCGATGGAGTTCTTATACCAGCTTTTGATACTGATATTAGATTTGAAAATAGAAAATTTGCCTCTATGGCAAACGTGGGACCTGTAAGCTTGGATTTTCATACTGGAATTGAGTACACGTATAAAAAATTAGTATCTATCAGATTAGGTTATAATGAAGTAAAACAAATAACATTAGGTGCAGGAATAGCTCTTCCGAAGCTTAATATTGATTATTCATTCGTGAAGTTTGATAAACAAGATCAGTTGGGGAATACACATCGAATTTCATTAATGCTTACATTAGAAGAACCAAAATACCATCGTTCAATTCATTGAAACGCTTTTATCCTATATTTCTAATTACAGTTTATATCTTTTTATCTGGATGTTATTCAGTAAAAACTATTAGAGATTCGCAATACAAAAATATACTTCTTTCAGAAACCATCGCTACTTCACCACTTGATGATTTCACAGTTCAAGTTCCATTTAATTGGTTTAACACAAAAGATCCCGAAGTTTTAACAAATTCTATCTGGCTTGTTCACGATAATTATTCAGGAGTAATTTCCATACAAAAAATTACGCAATTAAATAAATTACATGGTGATACCAGATCCACTTTACTTCAACTTGCTAAAGCAGATCTTGTTCTTCAGAAAAGAAAACATCCTCATAATTTCAGAATAGTCATACCACAAAAACTTTATAAAAACAATAAAATCATCTATTCTGCCTATGAATTTATATATGATGATGAAAAGTATTCAAGAGTTATTATTAGAGAATTAAATGGAGATTTTTTTAAATTAGTTGCTTATACAACAAAGCTAGGATCCAATGAATTTAGTTTATTAGAGCTTTTCTCAGCTCAGGAGAGCGTTTGTTTATCTCTACGAAAAAATTAATGGTAAAAAACAAATTTTACTTAAACACTAAAATAAACTTGCGTTGTCTCTTTATAATTCAATCCATTGTAATTTACAAATGCATCAACTAGAAATTCATAATATCATTATAAATCACAAAAGCCATAAAAAGCAAAAGTATAATAAAGCCAATGTTCTGAATTACAATTTTTATACGTGCAGAAATCTCCCTTCTAAGAATTCCTTCTATTAAAACAATTAAAATATGTCCACCATCTAAAACAGGAAAAGGTAGAATATTTATTATTGCAAGACTGAGGCTTAATAATGCAAGAAAATTTATAAAACTGAGTAAATTCACATCAGCAGTTTGGGCTGCTATTTGTGCAATTCTAATCGGTCCTCCAAATGCTTGAGCAAATTCCACTTTTCCAGTTAAAACTTTTGCAAGAATAGAGAAAAAAAGTAAAATATTATCATAACAATTTTCAACTGCTTTAATTCCTGCCTGAATAAAATTATATTTTTTAAGTTCAACTGGAGCATAAAAAACCATGGCGCTTAGTATTCCAATTTTACCCTCTATATTTGGTACTACAGATAATTTAAGTGTGTCACTTCCTCGTTTAATCAACATAGAAATTTCTTTTTTCTGATTAGCAGAAATAATACTTATTAATTGATTGGATGCAATTATTTCTTCGTTATTTACATATAATATTGTATCATTTTTTAATAGGCCAGCCTTTTCTGCGGGTGAATCTTTAATAACCTGTGCAATAATTACCTTTGTTTCTCTTGGAATGAGAGTAATTCCAGACTTTTTATCTGCTTGTAGTAGTTTGCTATTGACTTGTATGGGAAATGTTTTACCATTTCTATCAACTATTATTTCAACTTCCTCACCAATTTTTTTTATGAAAATGTGTGATAAGATTTCATCCCAATAGCGAACAGACACTCCATCAATTGAAATAATTTTATCGCCTGTTTGAAATCCTGCTACTTGCAAAGCACTTTTAGGCGGAATGTAACCAATTGTAGTTGTTTTCAAATGTTGAGTAGGTCTTGAAAAATTTATTCCCCAAAATATAATGAGAGCTAATAAAATATTCATTAAAACACCAGCCGAAAGTACAAACAATTTTTTCCCTGTTGATTTTGAACGGAATTCCCATGGCTGTGGTTCATTTTTTAAAAAGTCTTTATCAAAGCTCTCATCAATCATACCAGCAACTTTCACATATCCACCTAAAGGAAATAAGCAAATCCTATAATCAGTAAAATCTTCTAAATTAATTGACTTATCAAGGGACCCTAATGTCAATCCGTTTTTTCTATTATATCCAATCAGACGTTGACCAAAGCCAATTGAAAAAATTTCTACACGCATGTCGGTAAGTCTTGCCGCAATAAAATGTCCAAATTCATGAACTAAAACCAATATTCCAATAGTTACAATGAAGTAAAAAATTGAATTAATAAATTCCATGTTAAACCTTGACTTGTGTTTGAAAATATTTTCGGACTTTTCTATCTAAATCGAAAATTTCTTCTAATTCAGGTTCTTTTTCTGAACCAAATTTACTTAAAGCTTCTTCAATTATAAATGGAATAAGACTGAACTTTATCTCACCACTTAAAAATTTCTCAACAGCAACTTCGTTCGAAGCATTTAAGACAACGGGATATGAACCCCCTAACTCCAGCGATTTAAAAGCCAGTGACAAACATCTAAACTTTTCTAAATCTGGCTCATGAAAAGTTAAAATTGAACATTTGATGAAATCCATAATATGATAATTGACAGGAAATCTTTCCGGGTAACTTAATGCATATTGAATTGGAAGCTTCATATCAGGTAGACTTAACTGAGCTTTAATTGAACCATCAACAAATTCAACCATTGAATGAATAATTGATTGTGGATGAATCAAAACATCGATTTTCTCTCTTTCTAATCCAAATAACCAATGAGCTTCTATCACTTCAAGTCCTTTGTTCATCATTGTTGCAGAGTCAATAGTTATTTTATCACCCATTTGCCAATTGGGATGTTTAAGAGCTTCTTCAACTGTAATTGAATCAAATTCTTGAACATCACGATGGAGAAATGGACCACCTGAAGCCGTCAAAATTATTTTCTTAATAAATTCTTTCTTCTCGCCAAGTAAACATTGGAGGATTGCTGAGTGCTCTGAATCAATTGGGATAATTTCAGAATTTCTTTCGCGTGCTAATTTTGTCATAATATGACCAGCAACAACCAAAGTTTCTTTATTAGCTAATGCTATCTTTTTTCCACTCTTAATCGCATCTATTGTTGGTTTTAATCCGGAAAAACCAACCATCGCAGCTATAACAATATCTAAATCTTCACCTTTTATTATTTCAATCAAATCTTCTGCTGAATACAAAGGTACATTTACTGATCTATGTTTTTTAACATACTCATAAGTTTCTCCATCTGTAATCACAATTCCTTTGGGATTAAATTCTTGAGACTGTTCTAAAATAAAATCAACGTTTTTATTTGTTGTGAGATAAGCTATATTATATTTATCAAGATGGTTTCTTATAACTTCAAGACTTGATCTACCAATAGATCCAGTTGAACCTAATATGATAATGTTTTTCTTATTCATTCTTTTCTAATCAAATACTTTTCAATATATAACTTTTTTAGAATAATTTGCTAACACCTTTATTAGGAAAGAATATAAATCAAATAATGGAGTAAATTTATCTGTTCTTTGAATTAACTAGGCGTATGCTATCTTTCGTTCGACCCATAAAGATGAAATTTTCAAATTCTTCATCAAAATTGATATATGGAGGTGGAATGCGAATTTGAAATGGTTTGTTAATATTAGGAAAATCAATTAATCTCTCATTAGAAATGTTTTCAAAGCTTGATTCTATACTTAATTTTTCATCTAAACTAACACCAGGACCTAAATTGAGAGGGACTCTAACTTTTGTGATTACGATGTCTTTCTTTTTTGGAGTCTTAATCTTGGTAGGTGGAGTTATTATTTCATTTTCTTCTTCAACTATGATAGGTTTAGCTCGATCAATCTCGCCACTAAAATGCTGGCTTTGAAAATTATTTTTGTCAAGGTAGTAATAAATGATTCCAAAAGCCATAAGAATCGTAAGTGCTGGTGCTAATATTGGATTAAAAATTCTCTTAATCCCGATCAATTTTTCAGACCAATCGAGAGATTGCCGGGCTTCGTATTGATTAATTCTTTCAAGCAGTTTTTGTTCAAAATCTTCCCCAGCAGTTTCTTTGGGGAGGTTCTTTAAATCTGTAAGCAATTTTTCAATTCTCATATTTCCCATATTTATTCGTAGTAAATATCTTTAAGAAGTTCTTGCAGTTGTAAACGACCTCTATTGATGCGCGATTTAACCGTTCCAAGTTTAAGTCCAGTTATCTCCGCAATCTCTTCGTAAGGCAAATCTTCTATATCTCTTAGAATTATCAACTCACGGTAAATAGGTTTAATTTTCATCAACGCATCTTGAATAATTTTAAATTTTATATTTGAATCAGCTTGAACATCAGGTCGATAGGTTTCATCAGGTAATTCTATCTCTGATACATCTTCTTCTTCTTTATTATTAGTACCTTGAATTGAAAAGAACGCACGCCTATTTTGACGACGTAATTCAGTCTTTGCAAGGTTTGACGCAATTGTATAAATCCACGTAGAAAACTTTGCAACAGTTGTATAATAATCTTTATTCTTATACAATCTAAAAAAAGTTTCCTGCAAAATGTCCTCAGCAACTGTTCTCGATCCAACAAACTTGAAAAGGAAATTCATCAATGGATCTTTATATCTCCTGACTAACTCATTAAAGATTTCAATAGAATTTGTCTTTTGAAATTCGAGAATGAGTTCTTCGTCAGTTTTACTAGAGAATTTTTTTCTTTCAGACTTATCCATTAAACTTAATGTTCTTAATATGGTTCCGATTTACATTTTTTTGATTGCTTCTCCTATTTCCGTAACCAAAGAAGTATACAAAACATCAGATGTCAAATTAAGAGTTTTTAATTCAATATCCTTCCTTAACAAAATATTAAAAATTTTTTGAAGTTCTTCAAACGTATACCTCTTTGAAGCTATTTCGTAGTCTTTTAAGAAGAAAGGATGGCAACCAATTAAAGCAGATACTTTTTCATTTGACTTATATTTCGATACTAATTCATGGAAAGTCAAAAGACTAAAGAAATATTTATTCAACATGACAATCAAATAAACAAAATCATACCCACTATCAAGAATGTTCAAACCAATTTCTAAAGCTTGACTCATATCTTTATCTCTAAAAGCATTATACAAGTCAAATATTGTGTATTTTCTGGAAGGGATTAAAAATTTCTTTAATGTATCAACATCAACTCGATTTAATCCTTCAATTGAAATAAATAATCTTTCAATTTCAGATTCTAATGAATAAAGATCGTTTCCAACAGTTTTATAAATATATTCTACTTCCTTATAGTTTATTAAAATTTTCTTTTCTCCAAATTTTCGTTCAATAAAATCAAAAATTTCTTTTTCATGTAATCTTTTGGAATGATAAACTTCTGCATATTTTACTGCTTCCTTGAAAAACTTGGTTCTTTGATCCAAACGATCGAGGTGTGTTAAAATGAGAACTGTATCAGGATTTGGGTTTGATAAATAATTCAACAGCAGTTTTTGAGATTCCAATTTCACATTTGATTTTGAACCTGCCTCTTCATCACTTTCATCTTCAACTCGACCTTTCAAATAATTACCAAAATTTTTAATGACTAAAATTTTTCTGCTGCTGAAAAGCGAATTTTGTTGTGCTAGATCAATTAAATTTACGATGTTAATTTCATTGGAAGTATACTTTAAAAAACCATAAGTTTTTTTTTGAGCAAGATTTTCAGCAAATTCAATTATCTTATCAATAAAAAATGTCTCTTCACCAAAAACTATTATATTAGGTGGTATATTACCATTCTTAAGCTTTTCTATTAATTCAGCAACCTCCAGAACAGAGCTCATAAAAATTTTCTTTTCCGTTTCTTAAAAGCAAAGTAAAGTAAAAACAAAAATCCACCCCAGACTATTAAAATAGAGGAAATCATCATTACGATAGATAGTTTACTCATCTAATTCAGTTTTTTAATCAACTTTTTATTTAAAGATATTAATATTACTAAAACAACGAGCCATTGAAAAATAGCGGTTCCTGCTGATTCTATTTTTAATGGATTGTACCACTCAGGCTCCCACTCAAATGATGCTGCTATCCACCAAACAAGTAAAACTATAACCTGTAATGGAATCAAAATCATTATCACATAATCAAACCACTTAGTAAATTTAAATTCATTTGACTCAGAATTAAGAATTTCTTTTCTAAACTTACTAACTCCATATTTTAATACTGCAAAAGCGATGAAACCTCCACTTAGAATCAACGCGACTCCCCAAACCCAATCTTGATTTATTAAAAAGTCTAAGTTTAAGCTTGAAGGTGAACCCATTATAAGCCCTGCGATCGCAACGAAAATAATCGCTTTATGTCGGTCAATACCAAAATCAATTAAAGTTTTAGTGGCTAGTTCAACTAAAGAAATAAGAGATGTTAAGGCAGCAAAAGTTAAAGCTAAAAAGAACAGAAAAGTAAAAATATTTTGGACTAATACACCACCAGGCATTTGTTTGAAAAGATTAGGCAGAGATATGAAAGTTAAACCTGTGTTGGCTGGACCAGAAATTGTGATTTCCTTAAAAGCATCTCCAGTTGTTAGAGCAAAAACAGTAGCAAAAATAGTCATACCTGCAAGAAGCGAAATCGAATTGTTTCCAAAAGCCACGACTGAGGGATTAACTGAAGTATCTTCCGTTTGCCTTGCATAAGCTGCGTAAGTTAGAATTAACCCCCAACCTGCACCAGTATCCCATGCATTTTGTGTAAGTGCTTGAATCCAAACTTTGTGATTAAGAAGTAAATTAAAATCTGGTTTGAAAAAGTACTCAATCCCAAGTATAGAATTCTCAAGAAATAATACACGAATAAAAAGAATAATTAATATCAATACTAGTGAAGGGACGAGGAACCTACTTATTTTTTCAATTCCTCCTTTAATTCCACGATAAACGACATAACTGGAAATAAACAATGCGATGAAATGAAATAAAAATGGTTGATAGCTTGAACTAAAATTTTTCCAATAAACTTTATAATCACTCACACTTAGAAGATTATCAGTAAAAATTGCAGTAAGATACTTGATACACCAACCCGTAACTACGGAATAATAAAACATAATCGCAGTTGAAACTACAACAACAAATCCACCCATCCATGCGAAATTTTCTCCCACTAACTGAACAAACGAGCCTATAGGACCCTTTCTTGTGTGTTTACCGATAGAAAATTCAAGAATTATTAAAGGAACTGACCAAATAAAAAGAAAAATAATCCAGGGAATTAGAAAAGAACCTCCACCATTTTGTGCAACTATCCTGGAAAATCTCCAAATGTTACCGGTTCCAACAGCAATTCCCAAAACCGATACAAGGAATGTCCAACGAGATGAAAAAGTTTCACTTTGCATACTTATTTACTAACTTTTCTCTTCACAATTTTTACTTTCTTCATAACAACATCTTTAATCGGTCTATCACCAGGTTTTGTTGTTTCAACTTTTCCAATTGCTCGGACCACATCCATCCCTTTGATAACCTGGCCAAAAACTGTATGACGGTTATCAAGCCATGGAGTAGGAACAAGTGTTATAAAGAATTGACTTGTATTAGTATTGGGACCAGCGTTTGCCATTGAAAGTACACCGGGTTTATCATGTTTTAAATCAGGATGAAACTCATCTTCAAATGGACCTCCATAAATACTTTCGCCCCCACGCCCAGTACCTGTTGGGTCTCCTCCCTGAATCATAAAATTATCAATCACACGATGAAAAATAACTCCATTATAGAAACCTCTTTCTGCAAGTCCCACAAAATTTGCCACCGTTTTAGGTGCTTTTTCCTCGAACAATTCAAGTTCAATTGTGCCCATGTTTGTTTCTATAATAGCAATTGTTTTATACCTGTCTTTTTTCTCTTTCTTTTTAGTTGAAGTTTGCTGTGAAGAACCTACAGAACTAATTAAAAACAAAAGTGAAAAAACAAATACAAAAGTTCTCATAACTATTCCTCCACTTTAAGGTTAAATAAGATTTAGATAGATTAAAATGTAAATTAAAAATCCGAGTATAATTCTATAAATTATGAATAAATACGTTGTGTGAGTTCTTAAAAATTTCAATAAGAACTCGATTGAAAGATAACCACTATAAAATGAAATAACAGTTGCAACAATTAAACTAATTGAATTGTCGTGAGTAAGAACTGGAATAATTTTAAAGAATTCGTAAAGACCACTCAAAAGAACCGCTGGAACGCTTAGTAGAAATGAAAATCTTGCTGCAGTTTCTCGGTTTAAACCAACAAACAATCCACCTGTAATAGTCACTCCCGAACGAGATGCTCCAGGAATTAAGGCAAAGGCTTGAGCAACACCAATTATCATGGCTTTGAAAAAACTTAGATCGTTAATTGTTTTTTCTTTCTTTGTAACTTTTTCAGCGAGAGCAAGTAACAATGCAAAAAAAATTAATGTCCCCGCAATTAAATAAAGCGAACGAAATTCATTTTCTATCCAATCCTCCATTAAAAGTCCTGCAATGCTAATTGGAATCGTTCCTGCTATTATATACCAACCAAGCTTTGATTCCTGATTTGTTATGAATTGACCTTTTGTCAGATTAATAAAAACCTGTTTGAAAATTTTTAAAAGGTCATTAAAAAAGTAAATTATCACTGAAAGCATTGTTCCAATCTGAATTACCGCAGAAAAAGCTGCCCCTGGGTCAGTCCAACCAAAAAATGCAGGAACAATTCTCAAATGAGCGGTACTACTAATGGGTAAAAATTCAGTAAGTCCTTGAATAATTCCAAGAACAATGGCTTGAATTAAACTATCATTCACAAGAAATATCTTACTCCTAATTTTATTCCTAATGAATTAAAAGAAAGATTGAGTGGGCGAGCAGGGGTTGTATTTATTTCAAATATATAAAGATCGTTCAAAAAAGAGTTACGATAATTTGCTATGATTTCTGCTGATAGATTTCTACTGAGTGCAGCATAAAATACCGACTTTAGCTGAAATCCCCATCCTTTAGTTTCTTCAGTAACTTTCAACATAGTTCCATATTGAGTTTCACTAACTGAACCTAAGTAAAATCCAAATCCAGCACCAAATTGAAAACCATAGTAATTATAAGGAATATCATAAATGAACATAAATTCAGGTAAGTAAAATACATATTCAAGCTGATATGTACCTAAAAGAGCGCTTTTGCTAAAAGAATTAAGGGAGTAACCAAAACTCGCTTCGAGTAAAACGTTATAACTTATCTTGCTTCCGACTGCGGAATAAAATTCTATTGCTGTGTGAGCATCATCTCTTCTATTATTAAAACCTGAATTGTAGCGAAGATAATCATTTAGACTTTCCATTGTTACATTGTTTAAGCCCATACCGCCGGAAACATAAATATCCTGAGCTGTGAGTTTGTTGAAAACTAAAATTAAACTAATGAAAAATGATAAACTCTTTAACATAATTCATATTTAAATTTTTGAATTGTAAAGGTAAAAAACTGATACTTTAATTCAAAGGAAAAGGATTTTAAGTTAGACTGAACCAGAAATAAACAATCGAGAGGTATTTCTATTTTATAATCAATTGAGTTTAAGGAATTTAATAAACTTATTTATAGATTTTATAATCAAGAATTTTCAACAATTCAGGCTAGAAAACAAAAAACCGATATTCAAATGTTAATTCTAAAATTTCAAAATTTAAGTTGAGTTAAATTTTTACTCCTTTAGTTATTACTCAGAATTGGGATTTTTGATAGGATGAAAATCTCAAATTTTATTTCTCGCTTCAATAGCAGAAAATTTTATTTATATTTTTCAGATAACGATTACTAATTTCTTAATTTTCAACCTCAATTTTTAATTTCGAACTGGATTTAGTTACTATTTTGATTTTAATAACAGTGAATAGTTCTATGTGAAGAATCAATTAGCAGAAGAATAACTATGAAAATATCTATAAACAATAAGAATGAATCATTTTCTAAATCTTAAAGTAACAGTTGTTCCTTCACCTTTTTTACTTCGAATAGAAATTTCTCCGCCAATTAAATCTAGATATCGTTTTGTTATAGCAAGTCCTAATCCAGTTCCTTCGTACTTTCGTTTATAGCTCATATCTTCTTGACTAAAGGGATGAAACATATGTTTTTGATATTCTTCTGAAATACCTTCACCTTCATCTTTCACTATAACTTCAATAAAATTATCTAGAGCTTTTGCTGATATTTGAATCTTACCTTTTGAGCTATATTTAATCGCATTTGAAATTATATTCTCTAAAATTCCGTGGACACAAAATTCATCTGAAATTATATTCAACCCATTCTCTGGAAGATTTAACTCAATTTGCAACTTTTTCTCTTTAGCTTTTAACTCAAAGATCTGGACAATTTCATTAATGTGTTTAATAAGATCTAAACTTTTTGAATTAATTGTTACTCCGCCTGCTTCAATTCGAGAAATTTCAATTATTTGGTTGATTGTATGGAACAGACGTTCTGTATTACGCGTTATTGTATCAAAATATTTTTTTATTTCTTCAACAGAACTTTCATAGAAAAGTTCTTTCAATAACTCAGTATATCCCATAATTGAATTTAGTGGTGTTCTTATTTCGTGAGACATAACAGAAAGAAAGTGACTTTTCAAACGATTTGCTTCAATAGCTTCATCCCGTGCTTTTATGATTTCCTCATTTCTTCTCAAAGCTTCTATAGCAAGAGCTATAGATGAAGCAGCACTCTTTAATATGTCAATTTCTAAATCTGTCCATACATGCTCACTTTCACAATCATCAAATCCTATATAGCCAAAAAATTCGTCATGTATAAAAATTGGAATTAAAAGTAATGACTTTATATCTTGGAATTCCAAAATTGATTTAAGAGGTTCAGGTAATGTTTTTACAATTTTATTGAAACATCCCTCCTTTTGAAAATCACTAATTAAATCATATCCAATAG
>CAKZPH010000147.1 GCA_937138605.1 uncultured Ignavibacteriales bacterium | reverse complement strand
ATGTCAATCTTGAGTGTTCCAATTGGTATTATCTCTGCAATTTATTTAAGTGAATATGCGTCGAGTGGATCTATTTTTGTTAAATTGATACGATTTGCTATAAACACTCTAGCTGGCGTACCTTCAATTGTTTTTGGATTGTTTGGTTTGGGATTCTTCATTCAATTTGTTGGGAAAGGATTAGATTCAGTTCTCTATGGAAATGCTATTCTGAAGTGGGGGCAACCAAATGTCCTCTGGGCTGGAACAACTTTAGCACTTTTAACTTTGCCCGTTGTTGTAGTTTCGGTTGAAGAAGCAATAAGAGCAGTTCCGCGAGATTTACGAGAAGCCAGTCTGTCTCTCGGTGCAACAAAGTGGCAGACTATAAAAAAGATCGTAATCCCAAATTCACTTACAGGAATTTTAACTGGAACCATACTTGCAGTAAGTCGTGGGGCAGGAGAAGTCGCACCAATTCTTTTTACAGGAGCTGCATACTTTTTGCCTTACTTACCTTCTTCACTTTCTGACCAATTTATGAATTTGGGTTATCATATCTATATAATGAGCACACAATCTCCAAATGTTGAAGAAACTATTGGAATACAATACGCAACAACTTTAGTTCTTTTGCTCTTGACTTTCACATTGAACTTCACTGCTATATTTTTGCGATACAAAGTTAGAGAAAAATTGAGAACTGGACGTTAAATGGAAAACATAAAGATAAAAACTCGCAATCTGAATTTTTATTACAACAAAAAGCAAGCTCTGTTTGATATTTCCATGGATATTCCGGAAAAGAAAGTTACTGCACTAATTGGCCCATCAGGATGTGGAAAATCAACTTTTTTGAGAACTTTAAATCGTATGAATGATTTAATTGAAGATATAAAAGTTGAAGGGGATATTTTTATTGATGGAGTTAATATTTATAAAGACAATATTGATGTAGTTGAGTTGCGAAAAAGAGTTGGAATGATTTTTCAAAAGTCTAATCCATTTCCAAAATCTATTTATGATAATGTGGCGTATGGTCCGCGAATTCAAGGTATAAAAGATAAAACCACACTTGATGAAATTGTTGAACGAAGTTTACGTCGTTCCGCTTTGTGGGATGAAGTTAAAGATGAACTCAAGAAAAGTGCTCTTATGCTTTCAGGGGGACAGCAGCAGAGATTATGTATTGCCAGAGCGCTTGCGATAGATCCAGAAATTTTACTTATGGATGAACCAGCTAGTGCACTCGATCCAATTTCAACAACCAAGATTGAAGATTTAATTTTTGAACTAAAAATGAATTACACTATTGTAATCGTAACCCACAATATGCAACAGGCAGCACGAGTAAGTGACTACACTGGATTTTTTTATATGGGAAAACTAATTGAATTTGATGAGACGAGAATTATGTTCACTTCTCCAAAAGAAAAACAAACTGAAGATTATATTACAGGTCGGTTTGGATAGGAGGATTTATGCAAAAACATTTCGAACAAGAATTAGAGTCACTTAAAACTAATATTGTTAAAATGGCTAGTATTGTCGATGAAATGGTCGAAAATGCTCTAACAGCATTGGAAACATCTGACTTAGAACTTTGCAAAAAAATCAAAGCAAAGGATCGAGAAATAGATGCTTATGATAATCTTATTAAAACTCAATGCGAAAATATTTTAGCTCTCTTTCAGCCATTCGCTGTTGATTTAAGATTTATTCTTACATCACTTATGGTGAACAATCAGCTTGAAAGATGTGGAGATATTGCTGTTAATATAACTCAAAGAGTAAAGCCACTCATTAATCATTATGACCTTGTAGTGGAATCAAAAATTATTGATATGGTTAAATTCTCCAAACAAATGTTTAAAGAAGCCATCGATTCATTTATTAATCGTGATCTTGAATTAGCAAATAAAGTATGCGGTGAAGATAATGTGGTTGATGGTTACAACAAAAATATTTTCTACTACTTAATTGATAAGATGAAAGAAAAACATGAACTAATTGAACCAGCTTCTCATCTTATGATTTTATCAAGACATGTGGAAAGACTTGCAGATCATTCAACAAACATTGCAGAAGATGTGATTTTTATGATTAGTGCTGAAATTGTCTCTCACAAACACAAATTGATGAAGTGGGCTGAGAAGGAACAATCAAAAAATCAATTAGAAACAGAAGAATAAAATTTACTACTAATTCTCTTTTCCTTTCTCAAAAATTTCTATCCATTCTCTTATTTCACTGTTGGGAATTTTACCATCAAACTTAGGATTGTTTGTTTTCTTTGATTTGCTAATCGATTTTAGAAAAATTTCTGCAGATTGAACCTGAGCTAAATTTATTCTCGCATAATTCTGAATTTCATAATCGGATGAGACAACAATTAAAATTTTTTTATTCTTTTCATTGTCTATCGTAATTCGGATTGCTTTATCAGCTGGATGATTCTTTGCAAATTTTACGAAAACGTTTTTGCCCACACGGGAATATGATTTTACATACTCAAATCCATCAAAAAAAATAATCGCTTCGTTCTTTGAATTAAGCATGAAATCATTTACTAATGAAATTAAAGTATCTCGAGCAAGAAGTTTGTCTTTCTCAAATAAGCTTTTCAGGTTCTTATCTGCGTGAATAATGTTATTTCCATCAATTAAATATTTCCTCATGCTTACCTTGCGTAAATTCCACCTTGCTTTGTAATCTTTAAATCTTGCAGTTGTGGTGCCTTAACTTTTATCTCAAGCCTGTATCCACGATAATACCCCATTGGAGTCCAATCAAAATTCAGGTTCCAGCAGTGTAAATCACGGGAAATTCTCACTACTGTAGCAGTAAGTTCCTTATCTGAAAAATCATATCCACCATTTATAGAAAACTTCCAATGATCAGTTAGGTTGAAACTTAAAGAGTAGTTCAAATTTATATTTTTAGTAACAAAATCCGGTGTTGGTTTACTCAAGTAATAAGAGAGACCGAGTGATAAATTCCATGGTATTGTATAATCAGGGATGTCGTTTTGGCTCATCGTCTGCTGAAATACTGGATTTGCTACAGAAGTCCCTTCAATTGTGTCCTTCTCTGTCTGTTTTTTTGATTTGAGCTGTTCACCTGATAATGACATGCTAAAGCTTAAATTAAAGTCAGAAAGTCTAAGAAAGCCGATTCCTTCAGAGAGCAGCAATTTATTTACCCGTTGTTTCTTTTCACGATCATATACATAAGGGTCATAACTCATTCCACCATTTATTGATAGTAAATTTGCCACATTAGTGTAAAAGTTTATGTTCAAGTTTGAAAGTTTAAATTCACTTGCTGCAAAATTATAAGATATGTTTCCACTTAAATTGAGAAGTTGAATTTTCCTTTCTTGTTGTGCTGTATCTCTTTTTGAGGGTTTCAGTTTCATTTCAAAGTTATTACCTATATTAAGTCCAATGCTTTGAACTTCTCCAATACCGGGACCACCAAAAATTTCTCGTTCATAGTAAGAATATTTTACAATGTTTCCTTTTGAGTTAACGTAAGTTCCGTAGTATCCCCAGAAGGGTTTTGAAAAATCAGGTTGATAGTGGTAGCTTATAGAGGGAGTGAGTGTGTGACGAAAAGCCGTTACTCCTAACGCATCAGGTCTAAGAATTCCGTAAAGTTTGGTGTTTATTGATGTACTGTATCGAAAGGTTCTCACAGCACTAATTCTTCTGACATCTCTTGTAACAATTGAATCTTCACCTCGATAGTTAATATATGCGAGCTTTTCAATTTTTTTGTTATACCATAATTCGGAATAACTCAACGAGTTTGTAATATTGAAATACTTTAATTTGCTTGAGATGAAGGCGGATGCATTGTGACTTATTCCACCACGGATGTTGATATTTCGATTGACTATATCACGTTTATTTAGAAGCTGGGTGCCGTAGTTTATTCCTATTTTTTCATACCAAGCCTCTTCAAGCAATCCACCTTCTTTGATTTTTTTCTTTATGTCTTTTTTAAATGGATATATTGGTTGAAATGATAACTGAATGCTTGGTAAAACTTCAGATATATTCCCACTTCTTAGATTTTGATTTCTGCTGTAATAAACTGAAAGATTAATCCCTTTTTCCTCAAAATTTTTTGTGAAACTTGCAGAGGAATTTACCTGATCATTTAAAATTTCAGAAATGGATGAGCTTTTGTTTTGAAAGTAATTATTTGATAAAAAGTTTAAATTGATATTAAGACGAGTGGTTGGACTTATTTCTTGATTGTGATAATAAAAAATTCGGTATTCCTGCCGTCTAGAATAATCTGGATCAGTTGGTTCTCCATAATCGTTATCGACGTATGATAATTCTAACTGCCCATTGTAATTATATCTTTTCACATATCTAAAACGTGAATTAATAGAGTAACCTCCTTTCGAATAAAGATCACCAATCAATGCTAAATCGACGTAATCATTTATAGCCCAAAAATAACCGAGATGGGAAAGATATCTTCCTAAATCCTTACGATATCCAAACGCTGGCGAAATTATCCCACTTCGCCTTCCTGATTGATTTGGAAAAACAGCAAAGGGTAAAGGAAATGGAAAGGGAATATCTGCTACGTAAAACCAAATCCATTTTGCTATGATTTGCTCTTGATGAATAACTTTCATCTGCGGGCTATAAAAATAATAATGTGGCTCAGAGGCATCACAAGACGTATATTGACCATCACATACTAAATAAGTTTTACTTTCAATCTTTTTGATTTTTTTACCATAATATTTTTGTCCATCACTTTCCGATTCAGCATAGGATATTGAACCTTGTTGAGTTTGAAAGTTATAACGAATTTCGGTACCACGATATTCTTCACCTGCATCTTTAAGAATTGGTGGATTTATCAAGATTGTCTTTGCAGTATCAATTGAATCTCTACCAATTATTCCTTTAGCTTTAAGTAAACTTATGTTCCAATCAATATCAATATTTTCAGAATTCAACTCCATTGTTTTATACTTTATCTCTGATCTACCATAAAGGAACATTTTTTTGTTTGTAATATCATAGATGATTGAATCATAGGAGGAATAATAAATTATATCATCAACAGATGATCTTTTTTTGACTGTATCTATTGTAGCAGTTGTATCGGATTGAGAATATATAAAACTGTGAAGTGATGAGAGAAAAAGTAAAATAAGGAAATTTTTAATTTTCATTTTTGATATAATTGTGAACTTAATACTAACGATGCAGCGCCAAAGATTCCAGATTTGTTTTTTAATCGTGCCTGGATAACTCTCACGTCTCTAACGATATCATGAATGCCATGATTTTTAATTGATTGTTTTATTGCATCTAGTAAAGTTTTTCCTGCACCTGATGTTCCACCACCAATTATAAATGTTTTAATATCGAGAGTATTTGCAATATTTGCTAATCCAATACCAATGTAATAACCAGTTTCCTTTAAAATTTTTATGGCAAGTTCATCACCTTTTTTAGCTGCCTCATTAATTATTTTAGGCTCGATAGCCTCTAAATTATGATCAACTAATTTTAATATAAGTGAATCAGGATATTCATTTAGTTTTTGAATAGTTCGTTGTTTGATGTAGTTATTACCTGCGTAAGCTTCAACACAGCCGTGCTTTCCACACTTACATTTTGGTCCAGAGTAATCAATTGTGATGTGCCCAATTTCTCCTGCTCCACCACTTTCACCACGGAATAGTTTCTTGTTGATTATAATTCCACCACCAACGCCTGTTCCAAGTGTTACCATTATGAAATTTTCAAGATTATTGCCAGAACCAAAATAAAGTTCTCCGAGAGCGGCACAGTTTGCATCGTTATCAATAAAAATTGGTAGTTTATACGACTCCAATGATTTTCTAACTTGAATTTTCTTCCAATTTCTAAAGTTTGGTGCTGATGTTACTATTCCTGTTTCAATATCAACTTTTCCCGGGAATCCGATGCCAATACCAATAAAATCAGACTTTTTATAAACTTCAAAAATTTTTTTTACACCTATATTGAGTTGTGAAAGAACTTTACCTGGATTTTCGTAAGCTAACGTTGGTAACATATATTCAAAGATTATCTTATTATTTTTTACCACACCAAATTTTATTGTGGTTCCCCCGACATCAATTCCAAGTATAGTTGCTTTGCTTTTCATTCACTAACTCGCTTAAATGTCATGCAAAAATAATTAAAAAGCTTAAGAATTAAGGTATGTACTTTACAAAGCTATTTATAAATTTTTATTAATGTAGAGGAGTTGACAAAAAATCAGATTAACAAAATCTAAAAGTTCGGTTCTCTATCTATATCGGGGAATTGGTTTTGACCAGCCAGATTCGAGACTTTGTAATTCAATGCAAAATCCAATTCTGGATTTTCGAATCTTGCTGCGTTTGGAATGAAAACGAGTGGGAATTCTGCTGTTGGACCATTTCTTTGCTTGGCTATGATGATTTCAACCAGGTTACGAGTATTGATTTCATCTTCTTCGACAGAAGTTTCGGGGCGATGAATAAATGTAACTATATCAGCATCTTGTTCAATTGCACCAGACTCACGTAAATCTGATAGAATTGGTCTTCTGTCTCTTCTTGCTTCCACCTGTCGATTTAACTGTGCTAATGCTACCACTGGAATATCTAACTCTTTTGCCAAGCTTTTTAGACCACGCGATATAAAAGAAATTTCCCGTTCACGAGTCTCTGAGTTTGCAGGTCCTTGCATTAACTGCAAATAGTCAACAAAAATTATTTTAACACCTTCTTCAACAATCATTCTTCTGGCTTTTGCACGCAATTCAAGTAAACTTAAGGCGGGAGTATCGTCAATGAAAATATTGTAATTAGAAAGAGCACGAATCGCTTTCATTAAATTTAACTCTTCATCGTTATTTAATCTCTTCGAACGAAGTTTTAGCATACTTATGCCACTTTCCATCGAAAGCAAACGCAAAATGATTTGCTGAAGGGACATTTCAAGACTGAAAAATCCTACCGGAAGTTCCAAATTTTTAGTAATGTTTCTTGCTATGGAGAGAGCCAGGGCGGTTTTACCAACGCCCGGTCTTGCTGCTAAAATTATTAAGTCCGAATTGTGCAGGCCGTCGGTTAGTTCATCAAATTTATAAAATCCTGTGGCAATACCTGATATTTGTTTATCTCTTGCTTTGTTTATGATTTCAACTGTTGAGGGTAAAATGCTTTTTATTGAGAAGTAAGTTTTTTTGTATTTGTTCTCAGAAATTTCAAATATTCCACTTTCAGCTTCATCTAGAATTTCAAATGTATCTTTTTGATTCTCATAACAAAGTTGCGCAATTCTAAGTGAATGATTGATTAATTGACGCAACATATATTTCTCTATTAAAATTTTGCAGTGCTGATCGACGTAGGCCTGACTTAAAATATTGTTTGATAGGCTTGCAATATATGCAGCACCACCTACTTCTTCTAAGTCGTTTCGTCTGCGAAGTTCTTCTACTACAACTAAAGTATCGACTTGCGTTCCAAAGTTGTATAATGCCTTTATTATTCTGAATATTTTTTGATGCGCTTCGTAATAAAACACTTCTTCATTTTGAATAAATTCAATGACTTTACTTAGTGAATGAGAATCAGAGAGGGCGGCTCCTAATACACTTTGTTCAATATCAAAGGCATGGGGTAATTGAGTTTGATGAGTATCTAAGGTGATTTTTGTTTGAATTTTATTTTGTTTTGACTTAGCCATAAAAGCTTAACTATAAAACTTTTTTCTTCTCTGCTAAACTTAAATAAAACTCTTTCATTATTTCAAGATCCTTCTCAAAATCTCTTTTCCAATTGGGATTACGTAAAATTGCAGCAGGATGAAAAGTTACAAAAAAGGGAATATCATAGTAATTAAAAATATTCTTTCGAAGATTTGATAGTGTCTCATTCTTCTTCAATAACGTGTTTCCAGCAATTCTACCAAGTGCTACAATTATTTTTGGTTTGATAAGACTCAGTTGCTTAAGCAAATACGGTTCGCATTTTTCAACTTCGGCTGGTAGGGGGTCTCTATTATTAGGCGGTCGACATTTTAAAATATTACATATGTAAACTTCGTCTCTACGAAAACCTAGAGTCGATAAAGTTTCAGTTAAAAGCTTTCCAGCTTTCCCAACGAAAGGTTCGCCTTGTTCATCTTCATCTGCACCTGGTGCTTCGCCCACAAAGACTATATCAGCATTTGGATTGCCCACTCCAAAAACAAAATTCTTTCTCAAATTGCCTAATGAGCATTTAACACACTTATTAATTAATGAATCTAGTTCTGAAAGAGATTTTGCTCCTACAAATGGTTCACTAATTTTTGATAGAAAAGAATCAATGAATTGAGTATTAAGTTTTATTTGTTGATTGATTATTTCTAAGAATTTTTCAGGAAGATAAATCGGAACGTTCAATTCTGACTGATACTGAAAAAAATCTTCTATTTTTTTGAGAATATTTTCCAGATTAACTTCCATTCTATGTTGATTTATAAATCTTTTATTTCATTTAAAATGTCGTTTGCAATGTCAAATTTAAATTTTAATGGAAATGATTTTACTGTTCCATCTTTTCTCAAAATTGTTATTTTATTTGTATCAACTTCAAAACCAGCGCCTTTTTCCAAAGGATTATTTACAATAATCAAGTGCAATTTTTTCTTTTTCATCTTTTCAAAAGAATTTTCAATTTCGTTTTCCGTCTCGACAGAAAAACCAATCAACTTTTGATTTTTCTTTTTAAATTTCGATACTTCAAGCAAAATGTCTTTATTTTGTATTAATTCAATGAAAAACTTTTCACTATTTTTTTTGATTTTTGATTTTGAAACAATTTTTGGTTTAAAATCCGAAACAGCTGCAGCAGATATAAAAATTTCATTTCTTTTAAATTCTTGAATAACCGCCTTATACATTTCCTCTGCTGTTACAACGTGAATTACTTTAATTCCATTGGGATATTTTAACTGTGTTGGACCAGTTATAACTGTAACATTTGCTCCACGATAGAATGCTGCGCAAGCAAGTGCATGTCCCATTTTCCCACTGGATCTATTTCCGATAAACCTGACGACATCTATGGGTTCATATGTGGGACCTGAAGTAATTAGGATTTTTCTTTTTAACAAGTCTTTATGATACCCTGATAAAATTTTTTTAATGTGATTCAATATCTCATCAACTTCAGCCATTCTACCAAATCCGGTTAAACCGCTTGCTAATTCGCCGTATTCTGCTTCTGTGAAAAATACACCTTTTAACTTTAAATCATTTATGTTTTTTTGATTTTCAAAGCTGTTATACATGTCTTCATCGGCAGCTGGAGCGATAAGCAATGGTGAGCGTCTGGCAGAAACAAGTGTTGTAAGAGCATTGTCAGCAATTCCGTAATTAATTTTTGAAATCGTGTTAACAGTAGCTGGTGCAATTACAAACAAGTCAGCCCAGAGTGCTAGGTCAATATGCCATGTTGATGTAGCTGTATTAGATTTTTTTTCAGGAAAAATGTTAACTATAACCTCGTTACGAGATAAAGTAGAAAATGTAAGTGGGCTTACAAATTCACAGGCAGCAGGTGTCATAATAACGCGAACTTCTGCACCGTGTTTTATTAGTTCACGAACTAGGAAACAGGACTTATAAGCGGCAATCCCGCCGCATACCCCTAAAATTATTTTTTTATTTTTAAGTATTTCCAATCAAATTACTTAGTATATCTATATACAATTTCGCCTAGAAGTAGTTTTTCAAGAGCTTGTTCTGTTGCTTTGCCTCTTAATTCAAATTCTTTACTGATTCGAATCAAATCAGGATTTTCTACTTCCTCATGGTCATCCAACTGTACCTGAGGTGGAAGCTCCGAAAGTCGCTTGTTAAATTCGATTTTTTGTTCAGCCGAAATCTGACGAGCTTTTTTTGCAGTTACAATTATCGCTTCGTAGATACTCTCAGCATGTTTTTCTATTTCTTTAATCTCAAGCGGTTTTAACGGCATAGTACCCTCAAATTATTAATATTCTTTAATCTCTACTTAAAATACAAATATAAAAAAATCTTAACTTTTTATTTGCTAATTGATATTTAACAATCTTCAATTGTTTTTTGAATTATTTGATTCACCTCACTTATAGCATTATTCAAATTATCATTCATTACTAGAAAATCGAAAAGTTTAGCCTTCTCCATCTCTATCTTTGCTCTTTCAATTCTTTTATGCAAACTTTCTGAAGTTTCGGTTTTCCTAGTTTTTAATCTATTCTCGAGTTCTTCAATGCTTGGAGGAGCAATAAAAATAGTAATTGTTTGAGGATATAGTTTTTTAAGTTTAAGACTACCATTTACATCAAGTTCAAAAAGAATATGTTTATTAAGTTTTTTTGCTCTCTCAATTTCTGATTTCAAAGTTCCATAATAATCGCCATATATTTCTTCCCATTCAATAAATTTGTCATTTTGAATTTTGTGCTCAAACTCTTCACGTGTCAGGAAAAAATAATCAACTCCGTCAATCTCATTCAATCTTTTTTCTCTTGTCGTAGCAGATATGGAAAAAATTAATTTATTCTGATTTAATTTTAGAATTTCTTGGATAATGCTTGTCTTACCTGTGCCGCTTGGGGCTGAGATTGCGATTAATTTTTTTTCGTTACTCAATGTTCTGAACTTGCTCTTTTATTTTTTCAACTTCTTCTTTAATTATAACAACACACTTGGATATTTCAGCACTTGCGGATTTCGAAGAAATCGTGTTGGCTTCTCTTAAAATTTCTTGAGCAATGAATCCTAATTTCCTGCCACTTGGCTCTGGACTGTTTATTGATTCAATAAAGAATTTGATATGACTTTTTAATCTTACACATTCTTCCGTAATATCCATCTTATCTAATAATAGCACAAGCTCTAATTCTAGTCGTTCTTTATTAACTTCAACATCTTGTAGTAATTTCTTTGCTTTTTCTAATAATCTTTCGAGTTCTTCTTTTTCTTTTTCCGACCAAATCGATTCAATTTCATTAACTTTAATTTCAATTATCTTGATCCGGTTTAATAAATCTTTTTCAAGTTCTCTACCTTCATTTAATTTCATTTCCTTTGTCTTTTGCAAAGCTATTTCGAGACAATCGTAAAGATTTTGGAATTCTTCATCAGAAAGTTCTTCCTCTTTGTACTGAAAGATTTCAGAGAATTTCAGGTAATGTTCGAGTTTTATTTGTTCCTTTGATTTGGTTATTTTTTTGATTTGCTTAAGTAGTTTATTCAAGTACCTTATTACTTCTTGATTTATTTCAATGGGTAAATTAATCCCATCAAATTTTTGAATCGTAGCAGAAACCATAACACGACCACGGGAAATGTACCTTCTTATAAGTTCCCTGATTTCATTTTCCTTTTGTAAATGGACACGTGGAATCCTGATTGAAAACTCAAGGAACTTACTATTTAGCGTTTTAACTTCACAAGAATAGGAAATGCCATTCATTACAAATTCAGCATTTCCAAAACCTGTCATACTTACTATCATTTGATTTGCCGATACTTAATTAGCAAACTTAAGTAAATGTTACTTAATCAAAAAGTTAGGATGAATGATGTATTTGATCAATTGGAAGTTTTTGATATCATTTTTACAATACAAGGTTGATCTTCTGAAAATTATTTTGATTTAAAGATATATCAAGTACCTATCTGATTAAAAATGTTTTAGTTTGATGTTAACTTTTTTAGTGCTATATGAAATGTCCTTTTGGTGGTTTACTAATTAAATTGGAATAAATTTTTATTTTGTTTAATCGCTGGAAGTTATGGAACAACAGTAAAAATGCTCTTGTAAAAATATTCACGATATTATAATTTTGCAGCAGTTCTTTGCGGAAGTGGTGGAATTGGTAGACACACCATCTTGAGGGGGTGGCGCCGCGTAGGCGTGCGGGTTCAAGTCCCGCCTTCCGCACTAATTTTATTGTAGAGTTAAGTTTTCCCGTTAAATTTATAAAAAGGAGATAGTTATGAAATACATAAAGGCTCATCTTTTATTGTTTTTATTTGTAACAGTAATTTTTGCTCAAGATATGAACCCGGATGCAGCAAAGTTTTATAATGAAGGAAATCAAAAATTAAAAGAAGGAAATATCGCTGCAGCTATTTTAGCATATAACAAAGCACTTGAGATACAAAAAGATTATCGTATTCTTTATCAAAAAGGTATTGCTTTAAGAAAACAAAATAAATTAAGTGAAGCATATTCTGACTTAAAACAAGTAATTGAATTAAAACCGGATTTTGATTTGGCTTACAATGCACTTGGTACACTTGAATTTACTCGAGGAAATTATGATGAAGCAATTAATCACTTTTCTAAAACTCTTGAACTGACAAAAAATGCACAATTAAAATCTCAAGTTGAGAAAAATATATCGCTCTCTTACACAAAACTTGCTGATATTAATCTTAAAAATTTTGAGTACGATAAAGCAATTGAAAATCTAAACAAGGCTTTAAAATACCAGCCTAAAAATGATGCGGCTTATCTTGCTCTTGCCCGTTCATACATAGAAAAAGGGAAATACGATGATGCGATTTCTGCAGCTGATAATGCCCTTAAATACAGAAGTTCTATTCCAAAAGGTGGGATATATTACTATAAAGGTTTAGCGTTAAAATTTTTAGGTAAATTTAGCGAAGCAAAAGTTGCCTTTGAAGAAGGTAAGAAGGATCCTACCTATAGACAAGTTTGTGATTACGAGTTGAAGAACCTCCCTAAACAATAAAATCCTCTAGCCGCCTCGAAAAGAGGCGGTTTCAGTTTTAGATGCTTTTATTTGTTATTATCAATAAGGCAAGTTATTTTCTAAAAATTTATGAAGGAATATACTAATTTATTAATTCTCTCTGGTATTACTATTCTTCTAATTGTTTTGTTGGAATTCTTAGCTAGAAAAGAGGTTATTTCTAAAATAGTAGCTAGAAAAACTCTTCATATAACAACCGGGTTTGTTGTTATACTTGCAACTTTTTTGATCAATTCTTTCGGAATTATGGTTTTTATTGGACTTGTTTTTTCATTATTAAATTACATTTTAATCAAAAGAAAAATATTAAAACAAATTGACGGTAATCTGACAACTCATTTGGGAATTTTTTATTATCCTCTTGCTTTTTTGATTATTGTTCTGATTTTCTGGAATGTAAACAAATATATTCTTGCCTTTAGCTTTTTTATTTTTTCGATTAGCGATGCTGCCGCTGGATTAGTTGGTACAGGTGCAAAAATTAAACGTTATCTTAAAATACACGGTGAACCTAAAACTTTTAATGGTTTATTTGCCACAATTATTTCGAGTTTACTAGTACTGATTTTCCTGAGGTATACGTTCTATGATTATTTGAATTTTATTAAGTATGATTTTTTAAGTTTTTTATTTCTTGCTCTTATGACTTCAATTATTGCAGGAATAGTCGAGGCATTAAGTTCAAAAGGCACAGATAATCTTTACTTACCTGTAGTTTTAGCCTTCATAGGGTTTATATTTTTTCATAAAGGAATTGATCTCCCTAATTTCTTATTAGCTTCTTTTCTTGCCTTTTTAATTTCATTGATATCATTGAAATATAAATTGCTTTCTTTAAGTGGATCGTTTGTAACCTTTATTCTTGCCTTGTTCATTTTTGGTTTGGGAAGCTGGACGTGGACAATACCGATTTTAACATTTTTTATTTTATCTTCTGTTCTTTCTAAATTCAGCGAGTTTTATCGAAGTAAAGAATTAAATGACGTTTTTAATAAAGGAAGTAAGCGTGATATGTTTCAAGTTCTTGCTAATGGTGGCGTTCCTTTGATGATTAGCTTATTGAATTATCTTTTTCCTGATTTAACAAACTGGTATTTCATTTATATCCTCTCCATTGCTATCGCAATGGCTGACACATGGTCAACAGAAATTGGAACTCTTTTCGCTAAGAACATCTTTTTAATCACAAATTTCGCTCGGGTTGAGGCAGGTATTTCTGGTGGAATTTCGTTAGTTGGTACTTTGGGTGGGTTGCTGGGATCAATTACCATTACTTTTTGTGCAATGCTTTTTCATCAGTTTCTTATAAGTGATCTTATTATTATCAACATCTTTGCAACTTTAGGAAATTTGTTCGATAGTTTTCTTGGTGCAACACTTCAGGTGACTTATCGCTGTAAAAAATGCTGGAAAATGACGGAGAAATTAATTCATTGTGACTCTTCAACTGAATATTATAAAGGATTGACGTTTATTAATAACGATTTTGTGAACTTCTCATCAGTTCTTTTACTTAGTAAAATCTATTTTCTATTTTTGATTTTATGAAACGCCTAATTGTATTATTACTTCTGTTAATTTTTTTACCATCATACTCTCAAGTTAGATTTGACCTATACGAAAGAGCGATAAACCTTTATACTCGAGGTCATCTTAGTGAAGCATATAAAATTTTGGAAGAGTTAAAAAATGATGAATCCTTCTCTATAGAGAATCGGGCACAAATACATTTTCTTCTAGGTGAAATTAAGTTTAGACAGAATGAATTTTTCGAGGCAAATCTTGAATTTGAAAATTATCGAATCAAATTTCCACATGATAGAAATTATGATTTAGCTCTTCTTCGTTTAGGTCAAATTAATCATAAAGCTGGGAACTATAATGTCGCTAAAAATTACTTACAAAAATTTATCAATGAGCTGACTTTCAGTAAATATTATGGACTTGCTTACTATTGGCTTGGTGAAGTTTATATGGCATTAAACGATATTGTTGCTGCAGAAAGATGTTATCTGGAAGCATTAAATAATTCCAAAACAAATTCAAAAATTGATCATACTCTTTTTTCTTTAGGTTTCGTTTATGAACAAAAAAAACTTTACGACAGAGCCGAAATTTACTATGATAAGCTTTTAAATGAATTTCCTGAATCTCAAATTACTCCAATGGCGTTGGTACGAGTAGCGTTCACATATTATAATCTAGGTAATTACCAAAGAGCAGTTCAAAGATTAACAGATCCAAAAATCAAACAACTCTCAAATCTAGACCTTGCAGAGGCTTACTATATTCTTGCTAATAGTTATTATAAATTGGGGAGATTTTACGACGCTCAAGTTGAATTTCAAAATGTTATTAATAGATTTCCTAATTCAAAAATGGTGAGACCATCTAAATATGGTTTAGCATGGTCATTTTATCAACAAAATAGGTTCGAACAAACTCATCGAATATTAAAGGATTTAAGTTTAGGCAATGATTCATTAGCTGAAAGATCAAGCTATTGGCTTGGTTACATCAGTAGAAATATGAGTCAAAATATCCAAGCCATTGAAGAATTCAAATCATATATTGAAAAATATCCTGATCACATATATTCTACTCATGCAAAATATCAAATTGGAATCATTTATTTTGAATTAAAGAGATTTCAAGTTGCTGAAAGTTATTTATTGAGCTTATTAGAAGATTCTACGGATGACACGATTAAATCGAATTCAAACATTGTTCTTGGTGCAATTGCTCTTGAAAGAAAAAATTTTGCCTTGGCGAAAACTCACTATGAAATTGCTATTAGTCTCCTTAATGAAAATAACAATCATTATACCTTAGCTCTTCTTGGACTTGCAACTGCAAATTATTACTTGAACAACTTCGTAGTAGCTACTTCAGTTTTGAATAGAATTTTAACGCTTAAAAATCCGGGAGAAATAGACAAAGTAAGATTTTATCTTGCCGAATGTTTATTTGCTCAAAACAAGTATAGTGAGGCCATAAAAAACTATGAGCAGGTTATAAAGACAACTCAGGATGACGACCTTAAAGAATTATCTTTGTATGGAATTATATATTCGAATTTTAATAGAAAAGACTATTCGAACGTAGTAAAATATGCTCAACAGTTTTTAGAGAAATTTACTTATTCTCCTTTATTAAATGAGGTAAAGTTGCGTCTTGCTGATGCTTATTACGGGTTGAAAAACTTTAAAATGGCTATTGAGATTTATAGGAGTTATTTTTCGGATCCAGAAGCAAAGTCAAGTGATTATGTTTCGTATCAATTAGCTCAGGCATTATATCGTGCTGGAAATTTAGATGGAGCAATCCACGAATTAATGGAGCTCTTAAGAAAGTATCCTTTCTCAAAATACGCTGATGAAGTTCAATACTTAATTGGTTGGATTAAATTTAAATTAGGTAAGTACGATTCAAGTATAGAAGATTATCAAAAAGTCATAGTAAATCATTCTATGTCCCCGATTATACCCTTAGTCTATTATTCAATTGGTGATGCATATTTTAATCAAGGTAAATATGATAAAGCAATTGAAAACTATAATATTGTTTTAAGGGATTATCCTAATTCAGATTTTGTAATTGATGCAATAAATGGTATTCAATATGCGTATGTTTCTCAAGGTAAGATTGAAGAGGCTGCTGATGCTATTACAAAATTTGTATACTCCAATCCAAATGTTAAAAACCTGGACAGGCTTTTAATTAAAAAAGGAGATCTGTATTTATCTCAGAGAAGATTTCAAGAAGCTATTGCAAGTTATCGTGAGTTTATCTCTTTCTTCCCGACAAGTTCATTAGTAACCATTGCATATTATTCAATTGCCAAAGCATTCATTCAACTTAAATCGTATGATGATGCACTTTATAATCTTTCAATAGTTATTCGAAATTATTCTGGAGATGAGTTAACAGACGATGCCATTCTGGAAACGGGAAATATTTTTCGTTTGAAAGGGGATTTAGATGCTGCTATTAAGAGTTATCAATCGCTCATAAACAATTATTCACAATCAAATTTAGTGGCGGAAGCAAATTATTGGTTAGCAAAAAGTCATTTAGAACAAGGTGAAGTAGCTCAAGCAAAAATTATATTCGATAAAATAATTAAAACATATCAAGAGTCGGGTTTTTATTCCCGAGCTTTATTTGAAATTGGAAAATTGGAAAGGGAAGTTAGACCTGATTCAGCAATTAATTATTTTAAGAAGGTGGTTGAACTACGTAATGATGAATTTGGTGCAGAAGGTCAATATCTTATCGGTGAAATTTATTTTAGACAAAAAAAATATAACGACGCTATTTCAGAATTTTTGAAATTAAGATATGCTTTTGCTGGACACACTGATTGGTTAATAAAGGGCTTTTTCAAAATTGCTGAAAGTTATGAAGCTTTGAAAAACAAGGTGAAAGCGAGAGAATTCTATAATGAAGTTATTAAGTTGGATTCGAGTGGTCAACTTGGTAAAGAAGCAAAAAATAGGCTGAGGCGTTTAAGATGAAAAAGGTTTTAGTCTTACACTTAGTTTTATTTTCAGTATTATTCACACAACAAGATACCGTTAGATCCAGAATTCCAGAAATAGAGCTTCCTGATTTTGTTATAACAGGTCAAGCTCAAGTTGATGTGCCTGTTCAAGAAAAGGCAACTCCAGAATTAATTACTCCATTATCTCCAGAATTTATTTTATCTCGAATAGGAGTAGAGGATTTAAAACTTGAAGGTTTAACAGACCCAACAAAATTACAACCA
The DNA here is from genome assembly GCA_937138605.1 of uncultured Ignavibacteriales bacterium. Lineage (GTDB taxonomy): Bacteria > Bacteroidota > Ignavibacteria > Ch128b > Ch128b > CAKZPH01. Next base: position 24,038 of record CAKZPH010000147.1, on the reverse strand, counting down.
TCAATATTAGATACTTCAAAAAAATATTATGCTAGGGCTAAATTGGTTGCTGGTTTGTATTCATTACCAAAAACCGAAGTTTTCTATTCTGGAAAGATAAGTTCGGTTGATATTAATTTTGGTGGAGATTTTGAAAACATTCGTGATTATGTAAAGTATTCAAGGCATTCGTTATTAAATTTAAATGCATTAGGTTCGTTAATAATTGAAAAAGAAGGAGAACCACCAGCCCGTTTAAAGTTACGAACTGATTTTACTCGATTCAGTTATTATAACTTCAAGGCATTGAATCCTGATTCAGTTGGAAAAGAAGTTAATTCTAAATTTCAAATTAAATCTGAATTTGAGAATCTTTTTTGGAGAGAATTCAACTTATCTTTGGGTGGGCAAATTGAATATCAAAGTTTAAGTAGAAGTGGATTTTCATTCTTTACTTTTTCACCTTATGGAAAGTTAAAATCGACATTTGAACATTTTGAAATAACTGCAAACGTAAATCCATATCTCTATAAAAGGTCAACTTGGAAAACATTCAATACCTTAATTTTAAATGCCAATGGAGAAATGTATTTAAGACGGTTACTTAAAATTATAAACATTATTATTGGCCTGGATTATCAATCTGAAAGAGATGATGGTAAGCAATTTTTAGCTCCAAGTGCAAGTCTTGGTATTGGATTAAGTGATTACTGGTCACTTTCACTGTTTTATTCAAACAAATTGTTAAACTACACACCTTCACAACTTTGGAAAATAAATCCTTATTTAGATACAGTTAATTACAATTATTCAATTGAAAGAATAAAAAATAAATTTGGGTTTAGCACAATAATATATTTTACCCATTTAAGTAACATAAAATTGGAATTTGCTCGTTATGATGTGGCGGGTAAAAATATTTTTATTCCCAAAAATTCTGTGCAGGGATTTTTTAATATAGTAAAACGTAATGTTGAAGTATTAGACTTGAATACAAGTCTCTTTATTGATTTAAACAAGTCAGGTAATTTCATTTTGAATATTAATTATATCTCTTCAAAACTCAAGGATAACACGAAAAATACACCTCACACACCAAACCTAAATCTAAACTTAACTTATACGTATAAATTTGAATTTCCACTTTATTTAAGATTAAGTTTTTTGTATTATTCACGTAGTTATGCAGATATAAACAATCAAATTAGTATTGACCCGACACTGAATTTGAGCATTGGTTTTAATTATATGATTTCTGATTTAATTGATTTGGAACTTGGACTAAACAATATATTGAACAAAAATAACGAACGATGGTTTAATTATTTACAAAGACCTTTTGATTTTGAGTTAATTTTAAAGTTGAGGTTTTAATGACAAAAGATGATTTAAAAAAAATTATTTCTAGCGAGACCAACCTTACTCAGAAGAAAGTTGAGGAAATAATTGAATGTATACTCGATACGATAATCGAAGTTGTTAAAGTAGATGGTTCAATTACATTTAATAATTTTGGTAAGTTTGAAAGAAAATTTAAAAAAGAGAAGCGTGGCATTAATCCTCAAACTGGTGACTTAGTGTTATTACCTCCTAAGGAGGTTTTTATTTTCAAACCATCTAAAAATATTTTTAAGACTGAAGAATGAACAAGATTGAATTCATTGAAAAAGTAAGTACAAAAACAGGTGCCAGTATTAAAGAGGTAGAATTAGTTTTTCAAAAACTTATTGAGCATATTATTGTTGCACTTAGAGATGGTGAAAAAGTATTTTTATCGAATTTTGGAACCTTTCTACCCAAAATTACTAAAGCTACAAAGAGATATAGTGCCCTTCTTGGTAAAGAGATTGAAATACCAGAGAAATTTACTGTAAGATTTTCACCTTCATCAAAATTAGCTAAAGAAATAAATATTAAATACGCTGCTGAAGAACCTAAGATTTTGAAACCAGGCTCAGAAAGAGAAATAGAAAAGAAAATTTCTATTATCTCACCTGAGATGGAAAAAGAGAGAGTTACCGAAGCAGAGATGGGTCCTGAGGAAATTTCCCTGGAAGAAGAAAAAGTTGGACTTTTCGATTTCGAGGGGGAAGTATCAGACGAGTTGAGCATAGGTGAGGAGATTTTGTCATCCATAGATTCAACTGAAAAAGATGCTGAAAAGGGGTTATTAGAAGAATTAAAAATTTCTGAAAAAGATTTTACAACTAAAAACGAGGAGGTAACAAAAATGCCAGATAAAGGCACTGAAAAACCTAAATTTACATTTGGGGAAGATTTAACATCCGGATCAGTTGGATCTGGGTCTTATACACCTCCACCGAATTTATCTTCGATGACAAGTTCAGATTTAATTAGACGAGAAGGATCACCAGCTTTGTGGATCACTTTAGTTTTACTGTTTCTTGGAATTATTGGCGTTGGAATATATTGGGCATTAAGCACTGATGTAACACAAATAAAAAAAGAACCGGTGATTGAAAGAAAAAAAGAAACTGCACCACCAGTAGTAGTTGAAAAACGTCCAGTAAGTCCAGATCAAAAAAAGATTATAATTGCTCCTGATGAATTTGCCCAAACACCATCTGAAAGCGAGTTAAAAGAAAAGCGAGGTATGATTATAGAACAACCGGAAACTGAAAAAGTTGAAGAGAAAGCAACTAAGAGCCAGGATTTGACTAAAAAAGAAACCACAACTACGTCTAAATTAATTTCAACAGTTGAACCTAAAAAAACGCCTATTAAGCGTAAAGTCGTAAAAGAAAGAGTTGCTTCTACTAGGAAAGCACAAGCTCAAGGCGACTTTTACATACAGGTAAGTTCCACAAAAGATGAAAAGTTTGCCCTTTCATTTGCAAGAAATTTGAGGAACAAAGGATATCGATCATTCGTTGAATCGGCAAACGTCCCAGAATTTGGTTTGATGTATCGTGTTAAAGTTGGCTATTACTTAAATGAAACTGACTTGGAGAAAGATTACCACAATTTAAGATTGTTACTAAAACGAGAAGATATTTACGTAAACAGGAAATAGAAATAGGAAATATATATGGATTTACTTTCTGGTTTCTTGAAAGGAGGGCTGCTTATGTGGCCCATTCTTTTATGTTCGGTAATAACTTTCGCAATTGTTATCGAAAGATACTTTATATTAAGACAAGCATCTGTAAACGTTCCACGATTTATGATTCAGATTCGTCAACACATGAAGAAAGGTGACATTGTCGAAGCGATCAACTACTGTTCTGAATTTAACTCACCAATTGCCAATATTGTTCGTAAAGGACTCACAAAGTATCACTTTGGAATGGAAAGAATTAAAGAATCGATTGAAAGTGCTGGTAAACAGGAAATTTATAAATTGGAAAAGGGTCTTTCAATTCTCGCAACCATCTCAGGTGTAGCTCCGCTTTTAGGATTTCTCGGAACGGTAACGGGAATGATCTCCGCTTTTATCAAAATAGAAACCCTCGGTGGAAATGCTTCGCCTAGTGATCTTGCCGGTGGAATTTGGGAAGCGTTAATTACTACTGCTTTTGGTTTGTCAGTAGGAATAATTGCCTATCTATTCTATAATTATTTTGTAACACGCATAAATAAACTTATATCTGAAATGGAAATTACTTCTACAGATTTCATTGATGTACTTTACGAAAAAGAATTTGGTAGAGTTAAACATGAAGTTTGAATCAGAGAGAAAATTGCTCACCGCTTTTAATTATTCTTCATTAACAGATATAGTGATGCTTTTGCTCATCTTCTTCTTGCTGACTTCTCAATTTGTAATTACAACGGGTGTACAGGTTAAACTTCCAAAATCTGAAACTTCAGATACTGTAAATGAAAATCAGTTTATTGTAACAATTACTAAAACAAATGATATTTATTTCGGTAGTGATAAGATAAGTCTTGCTGAACTTGGTGAAAAAATTTTACAGCAAAAAAATCAGCTTGATAAAAATTTAGTCATTAAAGCTGATAAAGAAGTATCAATAGATATATTGATAAAAGTAATAGATATTGCAAAAGGAACGGGGGTTAATAAGTTTACAATTGCGACCGAAAAAGAAACGCTATGAAAAGATTTTTTACAGATCTTAGATTCACATATATTGCTTCTTCTTTTCTTCATGTAATTCTATTGATAATATTTTCTTTTATTACACTTGGAACATTACCGGTAGTACCCGAATACGTCACAATTGATTTTGGAGCACCGGGAAGTGGTAAGCCGGGTTCAGATCCTCTTATTGCTCAAAAGGAAAAAGCCATAGATGATAAAAATGAATCTATTGAGAAAAAAGAGGATAACATTGAAAAACCCAGAGTAAAACAAGAATTTGATGAAATCTTAAAGAAAAAAGAACAGCAGGAAAAGAAAAAGGAGAAATTCGAACGAGTAAATCAATCAGAAAATTTGAGTAATAACATTTCAAAAAATCCAGCAGGTGAATCGCCCATTGGTTCCAGTGGATATAGCTTTGATTGGGGTGGTCGTGGAACGAGAAAAATTTTAAGATGGGAGAAACCCAAATTTCCTCCGGGTGTTCAGAAAGAAATAGACATCAAAATTAAATTTACAATTTTACCTGATGGTTCAGTAGTTTCACCCATTCCTTTAATTAAAGCGGACACTCAACTTGAAGATGCTGCTATTCAAGCACTTAAGACATGGAAATTTGAGTCTTTAAGACCAAACCAAATTCAATTTGAACAGCAGGTTATTATCACTATACCATACAGGCTTGAGTAATTTATAATAGAGGCGCTTTTTCTTTTTTTAATTTTCCCCTGAAGTAATTATTGTAAAAGAAATATTCAAAAATGGTGACTATTGTAAGTGAAATTGTATCACGATTATAAAATTTTCCTAAACCTTCGGTCGGAAAAATTAATGACGCAATCAAGTAAGAAAGTGTCCATCCAACTGAAAAAATAATTCCCACAAATATTAGTATTAGAAAAGCTGCACTTAGACCTTCTTCCTGCCATCTTTTTGTAAATACATATAAACCAAAAATCAAATGAATGTAGAACAAAAATACTGCTATCATAAAAATTCTACGTTTATTTCAAATAATTTGATTTTTTCTTTTAATTCCTGAAACTCCTATAACTCCTCCAATTGAGGCAAAGATGGAATAAATAATAGAAGCATTAAAAAATATGGATAGACTTAACAATAAACTAAAACGTTTTTCATCTATCTCTTTTGAAATTTCATTTAGTATATCAGGAATTGGTAGATTATTAAAATTTTGTTGGATAAATATAATTGCATCATTAACGGGATTAGTTTTTGATACAAAAATTAGAAGTGATTGAAAAATGGATTCGAAAAATCCAGCAATAATCCCAACCATTATTCCAATTGATATTCCATCTGATCTCTTTAATTGAAACTCTGCAAGGTTTTTAATTTGCATATGAAAAAGAGTTATTGCTACAATTCCTGCAATTGGAGCAAATAGACAACAAGTTCCAATTTGAAGTAAAGGAATTATTGATATAACCGCTAAAGAAAAGCCTGTCACAAGGGCAGGCAAGAATTTTTTCTTGAACATAAAACTTAATCCTTTGATTCAAAGTTTGCTAACACTATTAATAAAGCAAATCCAGATAAAAATCCGGTTATAAACCGTACAAAATTACCGGAATCTACATTGAATAAAAAATTTATAAACCAGTCAATTGTTATTGGAACTAGAAATATAACTGAAGTCTTTACATCAATTTGAGAAAATATTTTCTTCAGCCTTTTGCTTATCAAAACAATTATGTTTGTAATTACGATTCCAGTGTAAATTCCTGTACATCTTGAACATATTAACATTTGATTCTCTAATAACTTGTAACTTCGATCAGGATTTTGATGACACACATAAGAAAAAGAATTAATTAGACTGATTTTTATTGCATTTGATGGAATTAAAAAGTAAGTAGTTGCAAGCGAAAGTAAGATTAAAAATGTTACTGGTATAAAAATATCAGAGCATTTGATATTCTTCATATAAAGATTTTAATTTGAATATATAATCGATTTATCAAATATATTTTTCCAACCAATCACGAAAAGAATGTACTTGTTCAAAATGAAGTGGATTCATTTTAATAACTTGATATTTTGCATAAGAATCCCACACAACTGAAGCTATTTCTACACCGGCTTCACGCGCCGCAAGAATATCGGCAATTGAGTCACCCACCATCAATACTTCTTTTTTTTCAAACTTAAATTTTTCTAAAAATCGTAGAATTCCCTCAGGGGAGGGCTTGTGTTCTATCACATCATCTCCTGTAATTATCATATCAAAGTAATGCATTATACCCAGAACTTCTAATGTTATTTGAGTGGTATTTCTTCCTTTGCCAGTAAAAATTGCAGTGATAATTTTTTTTGACTTTAGAGTTTCAAGAATATCTACAATGCCAGGATATAAATCAGCCATTCTTGGATGATTATCTCTATAGAACTTGTAATAATCATGATAAACTCTCTCAAAGTTTTCTCCATTATATTTCTCTTTCAATATTACATCTTCAGGTGGACCAAACATTGCAATTATCTCTTCATCAGAATAAGTTTTATTCTCATATTTTTGTGCAATATGATTAAATGTTGCAAAGATAAGTTGGTTAGTCGAAGTTAATGTACCATCAATGTCGAAAATAATTCCTTTGAATTTTCTTTCCATAATTCATTTAAGTTTAATTCTAAAAATATCTCCATCCATGTTTGAAATTATAAAAACGTTTTTAGATACTGGTACAATGTTGTTTAATCTAGAGTAACCTAAATTAAATTTAGTAATCAAGTGACCATCTTTTGAATCGAGGATGTAAAGAGTTCCATTCTTTGCGGGAATAAATAGTTTATTTTGTGCTTCAAATAAATTAACTGGATTAGTGTCCACACCATAGCCAATTCCATTTTTCCAAAGAAGTTTTGGGATTGAATCAATTAATGATAAAGCGAAGATTGTATCAATTACTGATTTAATAAATATTACATTTTTTTCCTGGTTAATTCCAATGGATTCCCATGCGTTATATTCATTACTTCGCCAAATTGTTTTTCCTGTATGAATATCAATTGCTGAGATGAATTTATCGGGCGTGGAAATAAAAATTCTATTTTGTTTATCAATTACGGGAGAGCATGCAGCTGGTGAATAGTAGAAATTTTTATATTCGGTCCATCTCCAATAGTATTGTAATGTCTCGATAAAATAATCCGGTATTGAGTAGAGATAGTTATCCCATGATCCTAAAATAATTTTATTATCAATGTATAGCGGAATTGCCTCAAAATTGAGGTCAGAAACTTTCTTTCGCTTTATTTCAAAATTTTCAGGATTTATGTAATTAACATAACCATCATTTGAAAACACTATTAGAAGATTTTTTCCTTTGTTTATTACGGGTGAAGCGATGATTGTAGAATTAACATCTATCTTCTTTAAGATGTTTCCATTTTTTCTATGAAGAAAATAGATAAAACCATTCGTGCCGCAAACTATGACTTGATTTTTATGAATAGATGGATTGGCAAAAAAAGAAGTGTGAAAAGTTCTTTTCCAGATCAATTTACCTTTTTGATTAATTGCATAAACATTTCCATCTAAATCGGCAAAATAAATCAAACCATCTTGAATAACGCCGGTTTTTACCAAAGTTGATTTTGTATCAAAAATTTTGTGAACATCCGCGTTACGGTGCCTAAAAATTTTCTTGGTTAAGTAAACATGCTTAGTTTTATTTGTTATCATGATCGAATTTTTATACCAAGGTTTTCTTTCAATCAAATTAACTTCTTCAATAAAAATGCTATCTTCTTTCAATGTAACAAGGTTGTACCCGGGCGTTTTGTTTCCTCTTAATGCTGACCTCCCCATTGCACCATTTATACCGTAAAAATTGTATTCACGATTTGCATGACCATGTCCAACTAAGATGAAAGCATAGTCAAACTTTTTTAGTCTATTAATGATTTCAAACGAATTATCAATATCATTATCAAGTGGATGATGAACTGCTAAAATGATTTTTGAATTCTTCGGAAGTTTTTCAAGTTTAGCATTTAACCAGATAAGTTCTTCAATTGGAATGTGTCCGCCACCACCACGGAGTGGAATTCCACTGTTAAGTCCAATAAAAACATAATCTTCATAAATAAAATAAAATCTGTTTTCACCAAATAAATTTTTAAACAAAGTGCAACCCGATTCGCTCCATTTAGTATCGTGGTTTCCTGGAATTATGAAATATGGTTTAGTTAATTCTGTTAAAATTCTTTTTGCTTCAATCAGTTCGGAATTTTTTCCTTTTTCTGTGATGTCACCTGTTAGTATGGTAAATTTAACGTCACGTTTATTTAAATCCTGGATAATTTCAATCACATCATCTGTAGCATTTGGTGAACCAATATGTGTATCAGTAATCCAAGCAAATTTTAATTGTGGGAACAGATAGCAGGGAATAAAAAGTAAAATTGAAAAAGTTAATCTAAAAGAAGTTTTAATTTTCATATTTAAAAGCATTTTTTCAAAAATATGAAATGTAAATCTGCTTCGAAAAATGAGTATTTTCAATCATTGAAAAAACATAAATTCAATCGTTATATTGAATTTGATTTTTTATTTTTTTATGAAGAAAGCATTTCATGAAAAATTTTACTTAGTAAAGTGATGAAGTTACTATGCCAAATTTCAGGAACTTTTGCATCATAGCCCACATAGACCACGGTAAGTCGACCTTAGCTGATCGATTATTGGAGAAAACAGGTACAATTTCTGAAAGAGAACTTGTCGATCAAGTTCTCGATGATATGGACCTTGAGCGTGAAAGAGGAATAACAATAAAATCTCACGCTGTTCAAATGAAGTATATTCATAAGGATGGAAAGGAATACATTCTTAATCTAATTGATACGCCCGGTCATGTTGATTTTACTTATGAAGTTTCACGTTCTCTTGCAGCGTGTGAGGGAGCAATATTGGTTGTGGATGCTTCTCAAGGAGTAGAAGCTCAAACAATAAGTAACCTTTATATGGCAATTGATGCAGGACTTGAGATTATTCCAGTTATAAACAAGATAGATTTACCCAGTGCTGATATTGAATCGGTTGCTCAGCAAATAATGGACTTAATTGGTTGTAAAAGAGAGGAAATAATTCTTGCATCAGCTAAACAAAAAATTGGCATTGATGAAATTTTGGAAGCAATTGTTGAAAGAATTCCTCCATCAGATGAGAGGAGTAATGAACCATTACGTGCTTTAATATTTGATTCAAAGTATGATCCTTATAGAGGAGTTGTCACTTACATCAGAGTTTTTGATGGTGAATTAAAAGAAGGTCAGAAAATTAAATTCTTCCGAACAGCAAAGACATTTTTGGCTGAAGAAGTTGGAGTTCTTGGACTCAAGAGAATCCGTCGTGGTTATCTTGAATCAGGAAACGTTGGTTATTTGATAGCAGGAGTTAAGGATGTTCATGATACTAAAGTTGGTGATACTATCACTACTTACGACAATCCTGCATCTGAACCACTTCCTGGTTACAAAGAAGTAAAGCCTATGGTTTTTAGTGGATTATATCCCACAAACAGTGATAATTATCAAGAATTACGTGATGCTCTGGATAAATATGTGCTAAATGATGCTGCATTAACTTACCAACCAGAGACTTCAGCAGCACTGGGTTTTGGTTTCCGTTGCGGTTTTCTTGGCTTACTTCACATGGAAATTGTTCAGGAACGACTTGCAAGAGAATTTGATCAGGATATTATAACAACAATTCCAAATGTAGAATATCACGTTACAAAACGAAACGGTGAAAAAGTAATTGTTGAAAATCCTGCTTTGATGCCTCAGCTTGGAGAAATTGACTTTATAGAAGAACCATTTGTTAAAGCACAGATAGTAACTCCTGCTGATTACATAGGTGGCATAATGAAACTTTGCATGGATAGAAGAGGAATTCACAAAAGTACCACCTACATTAGTACAAATCGAGTTGATATGCAATACGAACTTCCGCTTTCAGAAATAATATTTGATTTTTATGATAAATTGAAATCCATCTCACGAGGCTATGCATCTTTCGACTATGAATACACTGGCTACCGTGAGTCTGATTTAGTCAAAGTAGAAATTTTGCTCAATGGAGATCCTATAGATGCCTTTTCTTTTATTGTTCATCGATTAAAAGCATATGAATGGGGAAGAAAACTTTGTTCAAAGTTGAAAGAATTAATACCAAGACAACTTTTTGAAGTTGTGATTCAAGCAGCAATAGGAAGTAAAGTCATTGCTCGTGATGTGATTAAACCTTTAAGAAAAAATGTTCTTGCTAAATGTTACGGTGGTGATGTGACTCGAAAAAGAAAGTTACTTGAAAAACAAAAAGAAGGGAAGAAGCGAATGAAACAAGTAGGTAATGTTGAAATTCCGCAAGAAGCTTTCCTTGCAATTTTATCAATGGAAGATCAGTAGAATATAACAGGGATAAATTATGGAATGGCTTAAAAAACTAGTCGAAAGAATAAGGGAAAGAAAAAGATTAAAGGAAGAATATAAAGCACAAAGAACTATAAAGGAAAAATTTATTGATAATTTAAAGAGTCTTTTGTGGGCATTCGTTGTTGCAATGATTTTAAAAATTTTCGTGATCGAAGCTTATACAATTCCAACAGGTTCAATGGAAGATTCACTTCTACCGGGTGACTTTTTATTGGTTACAAAGTTTACTTTAGGCTCAACGACCCCTCGCTATATTCCGTTTACCAGTATTGCTCTTCCATATTATCGATTTCCAAGATTAAGAGAAATTAAACGCGGTGATGTAATTGTCTTTGAATATCCGGGTGATAGAGATAAACTCAAAAGTGATGTTGTGATGAATTATGTTAAAAGATGTGTTGGTTTGCCTGGTGATACTATAACAATTGTTGATAAAGTTTTATATGTAAACGGAGAATTGTTCCCGCCTCCACCTAAAATGAAATTTCTCAATCCTATTCCTACACCTAATCGAATAGGAAATCCTTATATATTTCCAAGATTTTCTAATTTCAATGAGGATAACTATGGACCTCTTTACGTCCCTAAAAAAGGTGATACAATTACTCTATCGATTAATAATATCGAACAATATCGTACTTTAATAGACCGTGAACAAGGAAGAAGAGCTGTAAGCATTTCAGGTAATACAATACTTATCGATGGTAAACCAACGGATAAATACGTGATTAAAAAAGATTACTATTTTATGTTAGGTGATAATCGTGATGACAGTGCAGATAGCAGATTTTGGGGATATGTTCCAGATGACCTTATAATTGGTGAACCTTTAATAATTTATTGGTCATGGAATCGAGATTTACCTTTGTTACCAGATGTAATTAGAAAATTATCTTCTATCCGATTAGAAAGAATAGCAAAAATCATAACAAACTGAAGTTTAACTATGAAATTTTACTTGAAAATTATTTTTAATGTCCTCTTTTTATTATTGCCTGTAGTTGCTTTTACCCAAACAAAGTATCTTATTTATTTCAAAGACAAAGGCGAAAGTGATAAAAAATATTTCAAAAAAGAAATCATTGAAGCTGAACTCTTAAAAACTTTTTCTAATAAGGCAATTGAAAGAAGAAAGAAAGCTTTAGGTAATGAAATTTTTTCTTACGGCGATTATTTTATTTACAAACCTTACATCGATAACTTAAAAGAGTTAAATGTGCAAATCGTTCACGAATTAACATGGTTTAATGCAGTATCTGCTTATTTGGATGAAAATCAAAAACAATTAATTTCAAGTCTGCCTTTTGTGGAAAAAGTGGAAAAAGTAAAAGTTTTTAAGTCATCATATAGAGACGAATCAATTGCTCCATTATTTGAATTAAACAAATTAACGAATAATTATGGACCATCTTTTGATCAAAATAATCTTTCTCAAATTCCTGAGGTTCACTCACGGGGAATAAGAGGCGAAAATGTTTTGATTGGATTACTTGATACAGGTTTTCGCTGGAAAACTCATGAAGCTTTAATGAGTACCAAAGTTATCGCTGAATATGATTTTATATTTGGTGATTCCATTACAGCTAATCAACCAGGTGATGTAGCAGGACAGGATGCTCATGGAACTCAGATTATGAGTATAGTTGCAGGGAAAAAAGATGGTCGTCTTATTGGTGTTGCTTATGACGCAAATTATATTCTTGCAAAAACCGAAGATATCAGAAGTGAAAGGCGTGTTGAAGAGGATAATTATGCTAGAGCATTAATTTGGATGGAACAACAAGGAGTTGATGTGACAAGTAGCTCACTAGGCTATAGTGAGTTTGATGATCCAAATGAAAGCTACACATATCAAGACATGAACGGTTCAACTACAATTGTTGCCAGGGCAGTTGATTCAGCATTTGTTCGTGGTGTTGTTACAGTAACAGCAGCTGGAAATGAATTTATGAGTCCTTGGAAATATATTGTTTCTCCTGCGGATGCTCGTTATGTGCTAGCTGTTGGGGCAGTTTCGTCTTCGTCAATTATAGCGCCTTTTTCTTCGCGTGGTCCCACTAGTGATGGAAGAATTAAACCTGATGTTTGTGCTATGGGAATGTCTGTTTACACGGCAACAACTAATGGTTTTGCATCTTATAGTTATGCATCGGGTACTTCTGCTTCAACACCAATAGTAGCTGGAATTGTAGGACTTTTAATTTCTCATTATTCAGAAATCAATCAATATCAAGTAAGGGATGCGATTCGATTAACAGCAAGTCAATCTGATAAACCTGATACTGTTTATGGTTGGGGAATAGCTCGTGCAAAAGAAGCGTTGTCTTTTCCTTTAATTGTGAAACGAAATGATGGTTACTATTTGCTTAAAACGATCTTCGAAAATCAGACAATAAACAAATTAAACGTTGTTATTTTTTCTGAGGATAATAGTATCTATAAAGAAATTGAACTGTTAGATTTAGGTAATAATTTTAAGTTTGAAGTAAAACTACCAAATGAACTAAATGAAGATGATGTATACAAGTTTTATTTTACTTATCATACACCAACGCGTACGGTGAGAATTCCTGAAAAAAGTGAGTTAAACTATTCATTCCATTTATTATCTAAAAAAGTTTTTGCACCTAGAAAGAGTTTAAACGTTGTTAGAGATTTTGTATTGTATCAGAATTACCCGAATCCATTTAATGGTATAACCAGGTTTAGATTTGATTTACCTACTCAGCAATGGATTACACTCGAAATTTATGATGTCCTTGGAAGAAAAGTGAAGACACTATTGAAAGATGTGGGTGTAAGTAGAGGGAATAACCACGAGTTTGTTTGGGATGGAACGGATGACACTGGACGGGTGCTTTCTAGTGGAGTTTATTTTTATCGATTTTTATCGCAAGACTACAACGTTACCAAAAAATTAACCATTCTAAGATAAAATAGCCATGTTAAGTTCATGTACGAAAGCGGAAATTTTTATTAATGAATTCAAGAGCTTTTCAAACAAACAACTTCATAATGAGTTGGATATATCCAGGATAATAGAAACAATTTTCAAGATGGATAGATTTCAATTATTGGAGGATATTGCGTTTATTTCCAAATATTGTTCAGGGATTTATAATTTACTTCAAGATCGTAATCTCGAAGTAAAAGAAGAATACTGGAAAGATCTAACTCAAAATTTTTCTGAATCTATTGAAACTTTTAAAACAAAATTGAAAGAAGTTATACACAATTTTGAGGAAATGGAAAAACTTTCTTTTGAAACTAGATACTTTGAAATGCATCACGCATCTTTCGGAAAACTTCTTTCATTAATTGAAGACTTTACAGAATTAAAACTGTTTCTCAATGCACGAAAAAGATCTCATTAATCAAAAGATATCACCTTCTAAATTAACTGGTTCAATCAATTGATTTAATTCTTATAATAAAATCTTAGAGACCAAAGAAATCAATGTTGTAATCGTATCATTGAATGTTCCTTATTAAAAATTAACATCTTTAACGCTAAAGCTTCCCGATTTAGTCATTTGAAAAAGACATAATTATTAATTAAAATGAGTAGATAAATATTTCAAATAGAAAAATACGATGGACAAGATTATCATTCGAGGTGCACGTGAACATAATTTGAAAAATTTGGACATAGAGATTCCTCGTGATAAATTTATCGTAATTACGGGTCTTTCTGGATCTGGTAAGTCTTCTCTTGCTTTTGATACGATCTACGCGGAAGGACAGAGAAGATTTATAGAATCACTTTCTGCATACGCTCGACAATTTTTAGGAGATTTGGAAAAACCAGATGTAGATTTCATCGAAGGTTTAAGCCCTTCGATTTCCATCGAACAAAAATCTACTTCAGCCAATCCACGTTCAACTGTTGGAACAATCACTGAAATATATGATTTTCTACGTTTGTTATTTGCTAGAGTGGGTACGCCCTATTGTCCTCAGTGTTTTAATCCCGTTGAAAAAATGAGCGGTGATCAAATATATGAATCAGTGTTGAGAGACTTTTTTGGTAAAAAGGTTAACATCTTAGCCCCAGTTGTGCGAGGAAGAAAAGGACATTATCGTGAATTGTTCGAAGATATATTAAAAGATGGATTTATAAAGGCTAGAGTGGATGGTGAAATTTATGAAATAACCAAAGGAATGCAAGTTGAGAGATACAAAATTCATAATATTGAAATTTTAATCGATCGTGTTGAGATTTTAAGAAAATCAGAAAGAAGAATCCGGGAATCACTGGAATATGCCTTGCTTTATGGAAATGGAGTAGTAATAATTTCAGATGATGAAAATGAAAAAATTTATAATAAAACTCTCGCTTGCCTTCGTTGTGGAATAAGCCTATCTGAGCCTGCACCCAATTCTTTTTCATTTAATTCTCCATATGGGGCCTGTCCTTCCTGTGAAGGTCTTGGAGTTACAAAAACAGTAAATCCAGAATTAGTAATACCAGACTTAAATTTATCTATCAATCAAGGAGCCATTGCGCCCTTCGGTAAACCAAGAGAAATGTGGTTTTTCTATAATTTGAGTTCACTGGCTGAAACTTGCAATTTTGATTTTAATACACCATTGAAGGATATCGCAAGCAATATTCGTCAAGTTATACTTTTTGGTTCAGGGAATAAGAAATTTGAGTTTAAGTATAAATTGGCAAGTGGGGATTATCTAACATCGCCTCATTCGTTCGTTGGAGTCATTCCATTTTTACAAAGAGTTTATAGAACAACAGCCTCCAGGAATATTCGTCAATGGGTTGAAGCATATATGACAGTTGAAGAGTGCCCCGATTGTAATGGTTATCGATTGAAAAAGGAATCTTTAAGTATAAAAATCAATAACAAACATATTGGTCAACTTGCTGAATTATCAATTAAAGACTTAACAGAATTTTTCAACGAGTTAAGATTTGAAGGTAGAAATGCAGAGATAGCTCGGCCCATTTTACGTGAAATTAAAATGCGTCTTGATTTTTTGATGAATGTGGGACTTGATTATCTTTCATTAAATAGAAATGCAGCAACTCTTTCAGGTGGAGAACTACAAAGAATTAGATTAGCAACACAAATAGGTTCTCAACTTACAGGTGTACTTTACGTTTTAGATGAACCGAGCATCGGATTACATCAACGGGATAACATTAAACTGATTAACAGTTTGAAAAAGTTAAGGGACTTAGGCAATACAATTATAGTTGTTGAACATGATGAGGAAACAATTATTAATGCAGATTATTTGATTGACCTTGGACCTGGAGCTGCGCAAAATGGTGGGAAAGTTGTAGTTCAAGGATATCTTGAAGATTTAATGCGTAATGATAATCATGAATTAAATTCGATTACTTTAGATTATCTTTTTAATAAAAGGGAAATTGGATTTAATATTACTCCAAGAATTGGTAATGGTAAGTATCTTATTCTTAAAGGTGCTCGTGGTAATAACCTTAAAAATATTACGGTCAAATTTCCACTTGGAAAATTTATCTGTGTGACAGGTGTTAGTGGTTCTGGAAAATCTACTTTAATAATTGACACTTTAGCTAAAATTCTTTTCAAAAAATTTTATAACTCAAAACTTGTACCTCTTTCTTATGACTCAATTGAAGGTCTTTCAGAAATTGATAAAGTGATACAAATTGATCAAACACCCATAGGAAGAACACCCAGGTCTAATCCTGCGACCTATACCACACTTTTCAACCTGATTCGTGATTTGTTTGCCGAATTACCTGAATCAAAAATTCGTGGATTTAAAGCAGGGAGATTCAGTTTTAATGTCAAAGGTGGTAGATGCGAAAAATGCGAAGGTGATGGTCTTAGAAAAATAGAAATGAATTTTTTACCAAATGTTTATGTACTCTGTGAAGTTTGTAAAGGTAAAAGATACAATAAAGAAACCCTTGAAGTTACTTACAAAGGAAAATCTATTGCAGATGTTCTCGATATGACGGTTGAAGAAGCTTTTCATTTCTTCGAAGACCTTCCACGCATAAAAAGAAAATTGCAAGCTCTTTGTGATGTTGGACTTGGTTATATTAAACTGGGGCAACAAGCCACTACTCTTTCTGGAGGTGAAGCTCAACGAGTAAAACTTGCTGCTGAGCTTTCAAAAGTTCAAACCGGGAAAACACTTTATGTTTTTGATGAACCTACAACAGGTCTTCATTTCGAAGATATTAGGATTCTCTTGAAAGTTTTAAATAATTTGGTTGATAAAGGAAATACAGTAATAGTTATTGAACACAACCTGGATGTTATTAAATCGGCAGACTGGATAATTGATCTTGGTCCTGAAGGAGGTGATCTTGGCGGATACATTGTTGCTGAAGGTACTCCATTAGAGTTAACTAAAATAAAAGCCAGTTATACTGGACAATTTCTTAAAAATAAACTAGTTATAACAAGTTAAAAGGGGGAAATATGAAGAAAATCATTTTATTTTCTCTTCTGATACTATTGCCAAATTTTATTTCTGCTCAATCTAAAAAATTTATTGGTGTAAATCCCTTAGGTTTATTTTGGGGTGTATTGAATATTCAATATGAATTTCATTATGATAAAGATAATTCCATAGCCATAAGAGGTAATTTTGTCGGTTATAGTATTGGTTCTTTTTCGAATAATGCACTTGGAGCTGGAGCTTCTTATAGATGGTATCATGATAAAAAGCCAATAATTGGTTTATTTTATGGCCCTTCAGTCGACTTACTAATTTGGACAGCTGAGGAAAAAAATAAAACTTTACCTGAAACTCATCAAAGTTTATTTTTAGGATTAGGTGGTGAGGTAGGTTATAAATGGAACTTCAACCAATTTGGTGTAGAATTGTTTGGAGGTTTGAGATATTATTTGGGACATATTTCGAATTTGAATTTTGGTGGCGCATCATTAATCGCAGGAGTTAATTTAGGTTATATTTGGTAAAGTAAAGTCATTCTATTCAAATTATAAAAAAGAGAATTTCAATGAGTAGATATGATGATTTTCATGAATTTCGAAATAAGATGAATCAGAAAATTCTTGAATCTGGATTTTCTGACTTTAAAAAATTTTTTGCTCTTGATTCAAAAGCATATCACGAAGGAGCTATACCAAAAAAATATAAGGAATTAATGGGGCTTGTTGGGTCAATGGTATTGAGGTGCAATGATTGTATTTTCTATCACATTGAAGAAAGTATAAAGGCTGGTGCAACTAAAGAGGAATTATTAGAATCGCTAAACATTGCTCTAATAATTGGAGGATCTATAGTAATACCTCATCTTAGATATGCTTTTTCAATTATTGATGAAATTTATGAGCGAGTGAAATGAAAGTTATATCACCTGCAATAATCGTTACAATGAATGCTAAGTATGAGATACTTCGAGATCATTCATTGTTAATTTCTAAAAACAGAATTGTTTCAATCGAAAAAACAAGTGCTTTAGAATCAAAAGCAAAAGAATTTGGTTGGGAACTATTCCAATTTCCTGATTTAATATTAATACCTGGTTTCGTCCAAACGCATATTCATCTTTGTCAAACTCTCTTCCGTGGGTTAGCAGATGATTTAGAACTACTCGACTGGCTGCAATTAAAAATTATGCCATATGAATTCGCTCATAATAAAGAGTCAATGAAATATTCAGCCCTCCTTGGAATATCTGAATTGATTAGATGTGGAACAACTACAATCCTTGATATAGGTAGCCTGAATCATTCAGATGTAATCTTTGAACAATTACAAATTACTGGAATGCGTGCATTTCATGGCAAAGCAATGATGGATATAAACACACTTTATTCTAAACTTTCTGAACCAACAAAAGATGCTATCCGAACTACAGAAGAACTTGCCAAAGAATTTCATAACAAAGCTGATGAAAGAATTAAGTATGCTTTTTCTCCAAGATTTATTCTGTCTTGTTCAGATGAGTTAATGAAAACTACCAAAGAGCTTATGAATGAATTTCCGGGGACTTTATTTCACACTCACGCAAGCGAAAATCGTATTGAACTGGAAAATGTTAGAAATCGTTTTGGTAAAGATAACATTGAAGTCTTTGAAGAACTTGAAATTTTAGATGATAAAAGTTGTATTGCCCACTGTATCTGGTTAAATGATAAAGAAATAAACCTAATGAAACATAGGGAGGCTAGAGTTCTTCATTGTCCATCGTCGAATTTAAAGCTCGCCTCTGGTATTGCTAAGATTCCAAGATATCTTAATGAAGGAATTTCAGTATCCTTGGGTGCTGATGGTGCACCTTGCAATAATTTTCTAGACATTTTTATCGAGATGAGGATGGCATCTCTTATTCAAAAACCCTTTTATGGGCAAGAGGTTATGAACGCAAAACAAGTTTTTGAACTATCCACGTATGGTGGTGCAAAGGCTTTGCATTTAGAAAAAGAAATTGGCAGCATTGAAGTTGGTAAAAAAGCTGATTTGGTCTTACTTGAAGTTAATAATATTCATAACGCTCTAATTTTTGATGAGGATAAAATCTATTCGACAATAGTTTATACTTGCGACCATACTAATGTTAACAGCGTAATGATTGACGGCAGATGGGTTTATCTAAATAGAGAATATACAACTCTTGATGTAGAGCTCGTAAAGGAAAGAGCCAGAGAAGAATTAAAAAAATTATTAAATCGTGTAAACTGATAATATTTATGAAACTTCTTTTTGCTTCAAATAATCCTGATAAAATCAGCGAAGTCAAAGAAATTCTGCGAGACTTACCAATAGATTTAATTACCCTTCAAGATATTAATATTGATGTTAAAATTATTGAAGATGGTAGTACTTTTGAGGCTAATGCAAGAAAAAAAGCTACCACAATTTTTGAATTAACTAAAATTCCAACCATTGCAGATGACTCCGGACTTGAGGTTGAAATATTGGAGGGAAAACCAGGTATTAACTCTTCAAATTATTCTGGAGAAGAACATAATTATGACAAAAACAACGCAAAACTTTTAGAAGAATTAATAAGAAAACCCAAACCCCATAGGGCTAGATTTGTTTGCGTAATTAATTTAAAATCAGAAGACGATGATGAAATCTTTTTTGGTGAATGTAAAGGTGAAATTGTTGATGAACCACGTGGTAAAAATGGTTTTGGCTATGATCCTTTATTTAAACCAGATGGATACGATTTAACTTTTGCTGAACTTCCAATTGAGGTTAAAAACAAGATAAGTCATAGATATAATGCATTAGAAAAGTTGAAAGAATATTTAATCTCCAAGAATAAATTGAGTTCTTAAGTAATTGTATTTTTCATAAATGAGTACACGTTCGCTAACCTTCTTTAATTATTGTAATTAGAATACTGAATAGTTAATTTTATAAAAAAGGCATTATTAATGTTTGGCAAGGTATACTCTGCTGCAACTTTTGGAATCGATGCTTTAATAGTGGAAGTTGAAATACACATTGAGAATCAACTACCCAATTTTATTATAGTAGGTTTACCTGATAATACTGTGAAGGAAAGCAGGGAAAGAGTCATAGCAGCAATTAAAAATTCAGGTTTTACCTTTCCAAGTAAAAAAATTACAATCAATCTTGCTCCTGCAGATGTAAAGAAAGAAGGGAGTGCATTTGATTTACCTATTGCTCTAAGTATTCTTCAAGCTAACCAAAATTTTGAGTTTAATAATCTCTCTGACTATTTAATTCTAGGGGAACTTTCTCTTGATGGTTACTTAAGACCAATCCATGGAGTTCTTCCAATATGTATAAAAGCTAAAAGTGCTGGTTTCAAAGGTGTTATTCTACCTGAGAAGAATGCTATTGAAGCCAGTATTGTGCATGGTTTAGATATTTATTCAGCAACGAGTTTGACACATTGTATCGAAATTATAAACAATATAAGTAACTACAATCCCGTTAAGACTGATATTAAAAAGATTTTTGAAAGTTCAAGTGAGTATCCTGTTGATTTTTCTGAGGTTAAAGGTCAAGAAAATGTTAAACGAGCTTTAGAAGTTGCAGCAGCGGGTGCTCACAATATTTTAATGATTGGTCCACCTGGCTCAGGCAAAACAATGTTAGCTCGAAGGCTACCTACTATCCTTCCAACTCTTACTTTTGAAGAAGCTTTAGAGACTACAAAAATACATTCAGTCGCTGGCCTATTAAAACATGATAGTCCGATTGTTACTAATAGGCCATTTCGAAATCCCCATCATACTTCATCAGATGTAGCTTTAATAGGGGGTGGTACTTATCCTAGACCAGGTGAAGTGTCACTTGCCCATAATGGAGTTCTTTTTCTTGATGAGCTACCTGAATTTAAGAAAAACGTTTTAGAAGTTTTACGTCAACCATTAGAAGATAGAAAGGTTACAATTAGTCGGTCAAAATTGACTTTAGAATTTCCTGCAAACTTCATGTTGTTAGCGGCATTGAATCCATGTCCATGCGGTTATTATACCGATCCAACCAAAGAATGTACATGTACTCTTCAACAGATTCAAAAGTATGTTGCAAAAATTTCTGGGCCATTATTAGATAGAATAGATATTCATGTGGAGGTTCCTGCCGTGAAGTTTAAAGAATTACTCTCATCATCTCAGGGCGAAAGTTCAAAAACAATTCGTGAAAGAGTGACTCGTGCAAGAGAAATTCAATTAAGAAGATTTAAGGAACATCCCGGTATTTATTCTAATGCGAGTATGAATTCAAAGCTTGTAAAAAGATTTTGTGTTATCGACTCTATTGGAGAAGAACTTCTTAAAAATGCAATTACAAAACTTGGGCTTTCAGCTAGAGCTTATGATCGAATTCTAAAGGTTTCAAGGACCATTGCTGATCTTGATGGAAGTGAGAGAATATTGCCCCATCATTTAAGTGAAGCAATTCAATATAGAAGTCTTGATCGGAGCCATTGGGGATTACTCTAATATTTATAAAAATTGTAATATGAATCTCGTTATTAGTTAACTTAGTATCAATTAGTTTTATTAACTACTAAATTTAATTTATTGTAAGTGAGATTATCTCTTTGATCAATTTAATGTTTCCAAAAACTTTACGTTTCCATAACGAGCAAATTATTATCACCTAACTTATTATAAACTATTAATACATTAAATAGCACACGCTAAACAAGTACTATTTTACAATGGTTTTGGAGAACTGACTTTTTTATTAATCAGATCACATGAATGTAATAAAAAATAAAACGTGATTATTTTTCAAGAATTCATTTGGGATAATGAAGAATCTTTATATTTATAGTCCTATACAGTTGATTCACTTAGATCTTTGAAAGTTTTTTTAGCTAAAAATTTTCTTAATCCTTTTGGAATAAAGTAAATTAAAACAGAATTTAACTTGAAAATAACTACTTCTCTTCAAATAAATTATAAAACTTAAATTATTTATTGATTTTAATGTTTGACTGCTTAAAGCACGTGATCTATACTTTATTAAAATTGTCTTCTATAAAATATAAGTAACTCGTTAAATAAAATTTTCCAGAATTTAATTCGCATAAACTTTTACTCGATTAAAAAACTAATTTTTGATTTAATATTAATCTTTAAATGATTAGAGGATTCTTAATTGCAAGCTGTTGAATACTATATAGTATTTTTCATTATTAATTTAAGGTTCAATATTAAGTTAGTGTTTTTCTTTACAAGTTTTTCTGTTGTGCTTATCACTTTTTCGCTTTAAAATTACTATTAATAATTAAAAAACTAGAAAATTTGATATCGAATATTGACTTCTTGCACATATTGATTAAAATAACTATAATTGCAAGCTAAGATGTGGAATAATAATGGGTAGACGCCGGAGTTGGAGAGCCGGGGCGGACTGTAAATCCGTTGGCTTAACGCCTTAGGGGGTTCGAATCCCTCGCTACCCACATTAGTTCTTTTAAATTTTTAGTCGAGTCTTAAAACTTGTTAATATTATTTCAGAAGTGTTTTGATTTTATAGTAATGCGGGAGTAACTCAGTTGGCAGAGTCACAGCCTTCCAAGCTGTTGGTCGCGGGTTCGAGTCCCGTCTCCCGCTCAAGCTAAATTAAATTTAAATGTGAACGTAAGTTTTCAAATGATCGGAAAATCTTTTGTAGAAATAATTGCTTGCGTAGCTCAGTTGGTAGAGCACTTCCTTGGTAAGGAAGAGGTCACCGGTTCAATCCCGGTCGCAAGCTCTAAATTTGAGAAGTTGAAATGAGAGAAATTATTACTTTAGAATGTACCGAATGTAAAAGAAGAAATTACACCACTACAAAAAACAAAAAACTCCATTCAGGAAGAGTAGAGTTCAAGAAATACTGCAAGTGGTGCAATAAACATACAATTCATAAAGAAACGAAATAGGCATACGTCTGTAGCTCAATTGGTAGAGCAGCGGTCTCCAAAACCGCAGGTTGGGGGTTCGAGTCCCTCCAGACGTGCTAATAGAGGACTTTTACTATGAAAGAAAAAATTATCAACTATTTTTCCGATGTCGTTAAAGAAATGAAAAAGGTTAGTTGGCCAACTCAAGAAGAGTTAAAAGGGTCAACTTCACTTATTATAATAACTTGTCTTATTCTCGCAGTGTTTGTTTATATAATTGATCAAATCTTAACAAATATCTTTAAGGGGATTTTTTAGAATGGTTTATCAATGGTATGTTTTGAGAACATTTTCTGGGCATGAGAATAAGGTTAAAATTGCTATTGAGAAGGAAATAGATCGTCAAAATCTTCAACCATACATCAAACAAATCGTTTTACCAATAGAAAAGGTTATTGAAGTAAAAGAGGGTAAGAAAAAATCTAAAAGTAAAAGTTTTTTCCCTGGGTACATTTTAATAGAAGCTGAACTTGATAAGAAAGTTATTGATATTATCTTGAGTGTACCATCTGTAATGGGGTTTTTAGGGTCAAAAAACAAACCTCAACCTCTGCAACCCCAAGAGGTCAAAAGAATTTTTGGAAAAATTCAAGAAGAACAAAGTGGTGAGAGACTTGAAAATCCTTTTAGAGTTGGTGATCCAGTGAAAATAATTTCTGGTCCATTTAACAACTTTAAAGGAACGGTAAAAGAAGTGAATAATGAAAAACTAAAATTAAAAGTCGAAGTAAGTATTTTTGGTCGAAAAACTCCTATAGAAATCGATTTTACTCAAGCAGAATTGGAAAAATAAATTGAGAGAATAATATGGCTAAAAAAGTAGTTGGTTATATCAAGCTACAAATACCCGCTGGACAAGCAAATCCTTCTCCTCCAGTTGGTCCGGCATTAGGACAAAGAGGGGTAAACATCATGGAGTTTTGCAAACAATTCAATGCAAGAACTCAAGATAAGATAGGTTATATAATTCCAGTTGTTATTACTGTTTACTCTGACAAGTCCTTTACATTTGTTACAAAAACTCCTCCAGCATCAACTTTATTATTAAAAGCAGCTAAATTAGAAAAAGGTTCTTCAGAGCCTAATAAAGTTAAAGTTGGTAAGGTAACTAAAGAACAAATTAAAGAGATAGCTTTATTAAAGATGTCCGATTTAAATGCAAATTCG
>CAKZPH010000146.1 GCA_937138605.1 uncultured Ignavibacteriales bacterium | reverse complement strand
ACCGCCCATCAAAGTTGAACGAGATGCAACGGTAGGTCCGCTATCTGGAATATAAGCGGTATTCATATCAAGATAATGAATCATTTCTAAAGGTATGCCAAGTATTTCAGAAACAATAATCGAAAATGTAGTACGCATACCTTGTCCATTTTCCGCAAGTCCACACAAAAGATAAGCTGTTCCATCAACTTGTAAACTTAGATATGCAGCTGCAGCATCTGTTCCCTCAGCACCAAGAGAAGTACCTCTGAAACTAACTGCTAATCCAATTCCTTGTTTCCATGTATCTTCTGGTTCAATAAATTCTTTTTCTGAAATAATTAATTTATTCTTTAGTAAATCTTCTTGAAATTCAATCGTTGGAATTTTTCTGTTCTGATGTTTCTGATTCTCTATCCATTTTTTACGAAAATTGGTAGTTTCACAAGCTTTATTTAAAACAGTTAGAACATTCACATCATGATTCTTTAATATTTGTCCACTTGCTGTAATTGAACCGTTTTTATATCCATTGACTCTTCTAATATCGTCTGGCGTCATACCCAGGAAAATTGCAATTTCATCCATCAAAGATTCTTGAGCGAAAACAATTTGTGGAGAACCAAATCCGCGCATCGCACCTGTGTATGGATTATTTGTATAAACTGCACGAACATCTGTCCATACATTTTCAATTTCATAAGGTCCAGTTGCTTGAACAACAGAACGCCAGGTTACAAATGGAGACATAGAGGCATAAGCACCACCATCAGCAAGAATGTCTATTTTCATTGACTTAATCCTGCCATCTCTATTAAATCCAACTTTATAGTGCATTATGTAAGGATGACGTTTATAAGACTCAAGAATTGATTCTTCCCTCGTGTACTTAATTTTCACAGGTCGACTAGTTTTTAGTGCTGCTAATGCTGCTCTCGCAGAAAGAATACACATTAAGTCATCTTTTCCACCAAATGAACCCCCAAGTTCTGCCTGTTCGATAAATACTTTGTTTAATGGGTAGTTAATCACTCCTGCAACAATTCTTCTGGCCGTAAAAGGATTTTGAATACTACCAATTATGTGAATTCCTTTTTCTCCTAATGGAATAGCCAGAACACATTCAGGTTCTATATATGCATGTTCAACATGGGGAGTTGTGTAAGTTTGTTCAATGACAAACTCTGATTCAGCAAATCCTTTTTCAACGTCTCCTTTTCGAAGTGGATAATGAACTATTAAATTTGATTTGAATTCAGGATGAATAAGTGGAGCATCTTCATCAAGAGCTTTTTCAGGATCTGCTAAAATTGGAAGTTCTTCGAGCTCAATTTTTACCCTGCCCGTTAACTTACGCAAAATATCTTCTGATTCCCCCACAAGCATCGCTACAACATCTCCAGGAGTAACAATTTTTTCGAATGCAAAAATTGGCTGATCTTTTCTAACAAGTCCGGTTATTTTTTCGCCTGGAACACAACTCGCATCTAAAATTGCTACAATGTTTTTGTCATTAATTATCTCTTTATAATCAATATTTTTTATTATAGCATGAGCAGATTTTGTTCTAACCATAACACCATATAACATTCCAGGAACTTTATAATCATCAGCGAATTTTGCCTGCCCTGTAACTTTCGCCTTCCCATCCTGACGAATTATAGGCCGTCCTATAACATTAAAATTTTCTTTCATTTTTATTTAACCTGTTACTATTTACAAATTAAAAATTTTCAAGCAATAGTTTTTGATTGACAAAATGAATCCATTAGAAATTCGCATTATATGTGGTTAACTAAAAAAAATAAAAAATATCAATAAAATCTGATAAAAGTTATTCAATGGAATTTTCTCAATAAAACCTAACATAAAACCAAAAAATTCAGAGATTAAATTTATTATAAGTAATTTCATAAGCCTTTCATAGAAACCATTCAATTTTACTTGTAATTTTACTTGTCTAATTTAAAAGGGATATTAATCAATTTAATTAGGATTAAATCCTCACAACTTAGATAATTAATTATAACTATATTTAATGAATCAGTTTAATAAAAGTATTTTTTGTTTTTATTGCACACCTATCCCGTTAAGTATTGGTTTTCTTGCCGGGCAAAGTCGAGTTGATAGTTTTAGATCTCTATTTACACACGCCTCAGCGGAGCAAAATTTGAAATTCTTATTCAACTTAGCAAACAAACACTTGATATCGATCCAGATGAATCACTCCAATTCGGCAAAGAAGCACTTGAGCTATCCAGAAAAATTAATAACAATTTATTTGAAGGCATATCTTTACAAAATATCGATAAAGCCTTATGTGAAAAAAGGGATTTCTATCAGGCAAAATATTATCAAAATCAAGCAATTAATATTTTTATAAGGGAAAAAGACTATAATAATTTATCCTCTTTGCTTGATAATCTGGGCGATACATTTCAAAAACTTCACAGTCTCGATAGTGCAATTATTTGTTATGAACTTGCAGCAAAATATGCAACGATGGCGGGTAATAGAGAACTAGAAGCTTTTGCCTATTCTAGTTTAGGTATTCTAAAGTGGCGACTTGGAAATTATAATGACGCTCTAAATTTTCACTTCAAAGCCTATAAAATTCGCAAAGAGCTAAATTTGGAGAAAAGTATCGCCATGTCTGCAAATAACATTGGAGTTGTGTACTGGCGACTTGGTAATTATGAAAATGCTCTTCAGTATTATGTCGAATCATTGAACATTAGAGAAAAAATAAATGATATACCTGGAATAGTCATAGCTAACAACAACATTGGATATATTTACTTAGTACTGGAACAATTTGATCGTGCTAAATCAATTTTGTATGAATCACTTCACAGATCTGAAGAAATTAATTATAGCTTTGGGAAAGCATACACAGAACATCTCTTAAGCATTCTTAATTTGAAGTTAAAAAATTATGATAGTTCAATCGAATATAGTAAGCGTGCCATTCAGGGATACTACAATAAATATGAATTAAACTCTGTTGCAAATTGCATGAATTACCTTGGTGAAGCATACTTTGAAAAAGGAGAGTTTAAGAGAGCAAATTCAGTTTTTAAGGCAGCGCTGGATACCGCATTAAAAGCCAACGATAAATTTTCTTTTGCCACTACATTAAAAAATTTTGCAAAAATCAAATTCAAACAGAAGCGATTATCAGAAGCTGAAAAACATTTAAAACAAAGTTTATCGATCAGTGAAAGTGAAAATTTTTTTAATTTATCGATTGAAAGCTACCTTATATATTCTCAGATAATGAAAGAAAAAGGTGATCCAAAAAAAGCTCTAGAATTTTTTGAAAAATACAGTAATTCGTTAAACAACTTGAGGCTTGAACAAATAAGTGCAAATGTTATGGAATGGGAGGCAAAAAGAAAATTAGAAAAGTCGGAAAACGAAAATTTACTGCTTAAAGAAAAAAATCTAATTAACCAATCTCAAATCGTACTAGAAAAACAAAAGTTTTTCTGGTCAACTATAACAATTGGAGGTTTAATTGTCTTGTTGATTGTATTTATCTGGTTTTTCTTATTTAAGAGAAAAACTGCAAAGCTGATGAGTGAACAAAAAATTCAATTAGAAATAGCTAACAAATTATTAACTCAAATGAATATTGATTTGGAAGATGGAGTTCAAACAAAAAACAAACTCATCTCTCTTATTGCACATGATCTAAAATCACCCTTCAACTCTCTACTGAATTATGCAGCACTTTTAACAGACAAGACACACACTCCAACGGCCGAAGAAATTGATCAATATGGTATGATTATTATGAGATCCTCACAAAGACTTTATGAAGTAACCGAGAATTTGCTCAACTGGTCAAGAATCCAGATGAAAAGAATCCAAACCTATATGGAGTCAATTAATCTTAAAGAAACAATTGAATACATTCTTTATATGTATAAAGAAAATTTGAATTCAAAAAATATAAAAATCAATCTGAAGATAAACGATAACACCATCATCAGTTCAGATAAAAATATGTTGAATGTAATTTTACGGAATATAGTTTCAAATGCATTAAAGTTTTCAAGAAATGGTGGAACGATAAATATATCTGCTCAAAAAGAAAATAATAATCTTGTATTAGGTATTAAGGATGAAGGACTAGGAATGTCTCAGGAAAAAATTGATTTAATTACACAAGGTAATTTTGTTGTATCGTCAAGTGGAACCGCAAACGAAAAAGGTACAGGGATTGGACTAAAAATATGTTTTGACTTTATGAAAATGCTCAATAACAAGATTGAAATTCAAAGTGAAATTGATAAGGGGACAACCTTTAGTCTAACATTTCCACTGGCAACAAAGAATTAACTTCTTTTTCTAAAGTTCAATTCCGAATACTTTTCTAACCAGTGTTCCAATACTTATAGTTATAATAATCACGATCAAATTAATCATGACCATTTCCATAAAACGATCTTTGAAAGAAAACTCTTTTGCAACAGAGATATAGAAATTAAAAACAAGAATAATAAGTAGTGCAATAACGATCGTAAATGGGAGTGCCAGAAGTGCTGTTGGCAATATAAGATATGGCATTACAAGCAAAAATACGGTTATTAAGTATGCCACTCCGGTGTAGATAGCAGATTTGATTGATTTTTTTGACTCATCTTTCGCTTTTTCTGATAGATAATTTGATGCAGCCATGGAAAACGATGCGGCAATTCCTGTAATTAATCCCGCCAATGCAATTATTTTTGAATTTTGAATGGCAAAAGTTAATCCTGTGAGAGCACCGGTAAGCTCAATCAAAGCATCATTTAAACCAAGAACTATTGAACCTGCATAATTTAATTTTTCTTCATTTATCAAGTTAATCAAGGAGTTTTCATGAGATTGTTCTTCCATCAAAATTTTTCGTGCCTCGGGTATCTGTTTTTCTATTTCTGAATAAAACGCTTCTGCTTTTTGTTCTCCTTTTTCCATTAACTTGATCGAGAAAGTTATTCCAAACAATCTCGCAATGAAATTATAAAAAAATACTTTTAGTCGATTAGGTTTTACTTCTTCACCTGTTACGTTTTTCCAATAATGATAATGAGATAATTCGTCATCGCCAATCTTTTGCAAAATTTTTGAATTGTTTTCTTCCTTACTTACTCGAGCCAAATAACTGTAAACATAAAATTCAGTTATTTCATTTTTTTGAATAAATAAAATTTTAGTTATTAGATCCTGATTCATTTCCATAAAATGGCTTTTTCCTCAAAATTAAGTTGTTTGAAAACTCTGGTTGAGTTTTTCTGTACGATCTGCCAGTTTAAGTTTTTCTATAAATTCATCTAGGTTGCCGTCCAGAATATCAGATAGATTGTATAATGTAAGTCCAATCCTGTGGTCAGAAACTCGATTTTGTGGAAAATTGTAAGTGCGAATTTTATCGCTTCTATCACCGCGTTTAACCATCGATCTTCTTTGCTCGGCTATTTCCCTATTTTGCTGTTCCTTCTGCAAATCAAATAAACGTGCACGTAAAACCTTCATTGCTTTAATTCTATTTTGCATCTGAGATCTTTCGTCTTGACATTGAACAACTATTCCCGTTGGTATATGAGTTATTCTAACTGCTGTTTCAACTTTATTAACATTTTGACCCCCCGCACCACCACTTCTAAAAATATCAATCCTTAAGTCATTGGGATTTATTTCAATTTCAACTTCCTCTACTTCCGGCAAAACAACAACTGAAGCCGCTGAAGTATGAATTCTACCGCTTGCTTCAGTTTTAGGTACTCTTTGAACCCGATGAACTCCACTTTCAAATTTCATATCACCATACGCACCATCACCTGTAAGCATAAAGATAACCTCTTTGAATCCTCCAATTCCAGTATTATTCATATCAATTAAATCTAATTTCCAGCCTCTCTTTTCCGCATATCTTGAATACATTCTAAATAAATCAGCAGCAAAAAGTGCTGCCTCTTCTCCACCTGTTCCGGCACGAATTTCCACAATACAATTTTTTGAATCTTCTGGATCCTTTGGTAATAACAACATCTTTAATTTTTCTTCAAGGCTTTCTAATTCAGGCTCAAGCTCATCCAATTCCATCTTTGCGAGCTCCACAAGTTCCGGATCAACCTTTGAAAAAATAATCTCTTTATTTCCTTCTATGTTCTTCTTAACCTCCATATATCTTTTATAAGTTTTAACAATCTCCTCAAGTTCACTTCTTTCTTTCGTCAATTTGATGAGTTTCTGTTGGTCAGAAATTACTTCTGGTTTAATTAACTCTTCGTTAATTTCCTCAAACCGTTCAATTAATTTTTCCAAATTCTCAAACATATTTTTCCTAAATTCTTACTCAAAAATAGAAAAACTTCAAAGCTTATTAAACTAATGGATTTTAACACTATATGAGGGAAAGGTTCTTTTAGAAAATAACTCTTTTAAATCTTAAAATCTTTTATTCTGAATGTAGAATGTTTTGGTTCAAAAAAGTTTAGTCTAAATTCTTTTTTATGAAAAATTTTAATAATAATTTTTTGAAATATCAACAACAGTGTTGCAATTACTATAAGTGTGGGATTAAAAAGTAGAACAAAAAACATCAAAAAATCTTGAATTAAAATACTACTTCCCCTTATTGGAAACCTATTAGATTCAACAAGTAAGATATCAAATCGTTTATCAAACCAACGAAAAGGTGGAAATTCACTAATCTCAAGTCGATTTTTATATGGAACGTAGTAAAGATTATCGAATAAACTATAGTATGATATATAAAACTCTTCAAGTGGAATTTCGTAACTTGAAAGTTTTCCGTGCTCAACTTTTATAGACTCAAATTTGCCCATATGAATCAAATCATACAGTTCATCTGAAGAAAGATAAGAGCTATCGTTCTTAAACGAAATGTTAAAAGTTGGATCGCTTATTATCCATTTTTTTCTTTTAACATCCCAAATCTCAACAAAGGTATGTTTGTCCCATGAATCAAAAATTGACCTTGTGACTGTCATCAATCTGACCTTAAAACCAACTGAATGAAGTACATATGCATAAAGTTTCGCCATCTCGCCACACAAGAGGTATTTGCCACTAATAAGATCATCAAGCAATATAAATGGATCATTTATTTCACTTACTCGTTCTCCATTGAAATCCCTTACCGAGATATTAAGCAATTTTTCTCTAATCTCTCTTGCTTCTTCAAATGTATAATCAAAATTTTCTTTTAGATTGATTTTTTCTCTGACTTTTAATAAAAAACTACTCATAATTTCTTTTGAAAATCCAAAACTTGTATTGCTAGTTTCTAATCGAAATTCACTCTGAGAGATTTTTCTGTATTTACTTAAAGTCAAAACGTTAAAACATCTTGATGCTATAATAAAGCCTATCTCAACTAGAAGTATAAAAACCAATGCGAAAGTTATAAAGACTGATTTCTTTACGTACATTATTGCAAAATGAATTATTCTATTAGAGTAATATTTTTACTTTTTGGTTTAATTTTTAATCATACATAATTCAAACATCATTCCTATTTAAGAAAAAGCAAATATTTTGATTATTTTGCGCTAGGTGTTAATCTATTATAAAATTACTTCATCCCCCACGAAAAATATTCGTAGTAATAAAAACTCTATAAAATTAATTCCTCGAATTTTTTAAGTTGAACTTAAAGAGAGAGTTTTATGGATGAAAAATTATTAGAAATACTCGTTTGTCCGATTTCAAAAATGCCCTTCGTAAAAGAAGGAAATTATCTCGTTTCGACTGATAAAGAAACTAGATATAGGTATAAAATTGAAGATGATATCATAATCTTTCTAGAAGAGAAAAGGGAACAATTGAGTTTTGAAGAATGGTTATCAATAATGAAAAAGCATAATGTAAGGATAGAATGATGATAGACTTTGTTAAATTACTTAACGAAAGAGTTCTGGTCTTTGATGGTGCAATGGGCACCAATCTTCAAGCACAAAATTTATCACCTGATGATTTTGGTGGTAAAGAATTTGAAGGTTGTAATGAATATTTAATTCTAACGAAGCCATCAGCAGTTGAAAAAATTCATCTTGATTTTATTGAAGCTGGTGCTGATATAATTGAAACTAACACCTTCGGCGCAAATGATATTGTACTATCTGAATATAATCTTCAACACCTAACTTACGAGTTAAATAAAAAATCAGCACTTTTAGCAAAGAATTTAGCAAAACATTTTGACTCAAAGGAAAAACCGAGATTTGTTGCAGGTTCAGTTGGACCGGGGACAAAACTTCCATCACTCGGACATGTTGCATTTAACGAATTAGTTAATTCGTACTATAAACAAATAAGTGGATTAGTTGATGGAGGTGTAGATCTACTTTGCATTGAAACTTGTCAAGACCTTTTGCAAATAAAATCTGCTCTGGTTGCTGCAGTTAATGTCTTTGAGGAAAAGAAAATTAAATTGCCAATAATCGTTTCAGTTACAATTGAAACAACCGGAACAATGTTACTTGGTACAGATATATCTGCGGCACTAACCACTCTTGAACCATATGATATCGTAGATGTTATTGGAATAAATTGTGCCACTGGTCCAAAAGAAATGAGCGAAAATGTACGTTATCTTTCGCATAACTCACCAAAACCAATTTTCGTGATGCCAAATGCAGGAATTCCAGAAAACATAGGTGGCAAAGCATGTTATAAACTAAGCCCTCAAGAACTTGTCAATTGGCTCGAGCATTTTGTTAAGGATTTGGGAGTAAACATTGTGGGTGGATGTTGTGGCACAACGAAGGAACATATAAAACTACTCTCCGAAAAACTATCAGGAATTACTCCATCTAGAAGAGAATGGAATTATCAACCATCTGTGTCAAGTATATTTATAAGTCAACCATTAAAAGTTAATCCAGGACCAGTTCTAATAGGCGAAAGATGTAATGCTAATGGATCTAAACAATTTCGTGAATATCTAATTCGTAATGATTATGAAGGAATGGTTCAGATAGCAAAAGATCAAATTAAAGAAGGCGCTCATATGCTGGATATTTGCGTTGCTTACGTTGGACGAGATGAAAAAAAAGATATGATAGAACTTGTTAAACGTTTAAATACTCAAGTTCAATTACCTTTAATGTTTGATTCAACTGAATATGAAGTAATTCGAGCCGCTCTTGAACATTATGGTGGACGTGCCGTAATCAATTCAATTAATTTCGAAGATGGTGAAGAAAAAACGTCATTAATCTTACCTCTTGCAAAAAGATTTGGCGCTGCTGTCATAGTTTTAACAATTGATGAAGAAGGAATGGCAAAAACATCTCACAAAAAATTAGAAATAGCTTTAAGAATGAGAGAACTTGCTACAAAAAAACATAAATTACGAGAGGAAGATTTAATCTTTGATCCACTAACTTTTACTTTAGGAAGTGGTGACGAAGAATTTCGGCAGAGTGCAATAGAAACTTTAGAAGCCATTAAGTTAATTAAAAATCATATTCCAAATTGTTTTACAATTTTAGGAATAAGCAATGTATCTTTCGGATTAAACCACAAAGCAAGAAATGCTTTAAACTCAGTTTTCTTATACCATGCAGTTCAAGCAGGTTTAGATTTAGCAATTGTCCATGCAAGTAAAATTATGCCACTAAATAAAATTGATGAAAAGGTTAAGAGCTTGTGCGAAGATTTAATTTTTGATAGAAGAAGATTTGAATACATTGAAGAATAAAACAAATAAAAAGTTTGAAGTAAAGATACATACTAATTTTTTTTATTTAGGATTTAAAGTAATTTGTAGTTTTAGCAATTATGTGAATTTGTTGATAACTTATTAAATGAAATTAAAAAACA
>CAKZPH010000145.1 GCA_937138605.1 uncultured Ignavibacteriales bacterium | reverse complement strand
GGGCAGCATGGGAGCTTTTATCAGAATGCGAGTAATATCAATGCTGGAACGTTGAGTACAGATAGATTTAGCGCTTATTCTGATTTAATTGAAGAAGGAATGGTCGGGCGTGTTGATGGAAGACTTGCAGATAGTGGATGGATTAGACGTGCTTTTTCAGATACTACTGTAGCGGGGCAGGATTTTACTAGTACAACGCCGTCAGGTTGGAGTTGGAAAACAGAAACAGGATTTACTATTCCCGGTTCTATTGTTCTTCTGGATGGCTCAGTTATACGAGCAACCATTAATTCTACTTTTACAGGTAGGTCTTATTTCTTTAGAAATATGAATAGCAGTGAATTATATTTTCAAATTTTGTGTTGGATGAATGGGTCGACAGGAATATGTTCTGGAATCAGGTTTGAAGACAATAATAATTTTGTTGAAATTTATTTCAAACTTGTGTCTTCTGCTCCGCAATTTCAGGTTTGTGGGAACATAAACAATACAGAGACCGTGTTTAGTGCTTATAGCACAAATGTGTTGCCTCCATTTACTTTGATCGGTTTTCAACGGTATGGTGCAAACTGGTCGTCGTGGAATCCATTGGCAATCATTATTGGACAATGTATCATAGGTCAAGTTTGGGGTAGTGTACAAACTTGGCAACCTTTGCGAGTTGGTTGGGTTACGCGGTGGGTAGGTGCGTCCTGGAATCAATCGTTTGTTGATCTTATTAGACCATAGGATGAACTAAAAATGGAAATTTATATTTACCTTGACAAATTTATTGTTTCAGAGGATAATATCAATGTTGAATGTGATGACATTAAAGAAGGTATTGAACGTTTAAAAGAAGCGAAGAAATATCCTGTAAGATTTGAAAGTGAAGGTATTCGTCCGATTCCTCACCCATACACAGTCGCTAAATGGATACGAGAGGAACGGAATAAACGGCTTGCTGAATCGGATTGGGTAGTTTTATCAGATGTACCTTTAAGTCACGAAAAAAAGGAGGCTTGGTTAGCATATCGGCAAGCGTTACGAGATTTACCGCAGACATGGGGATTAGGTAAAGCAGATGAAGTTTCTAAAAAGGAACTTTTAATTGATGTTTCTTTTGTTAAAACTAAGGAAGATATTTCAAAACTTCCTTTTCCTAATGAACCGAAGTAAACATCTTTTAAATAAAATTTATTGGAGGTTAACATGGAGAACAGGGAAATTATTGACATTGATGATATTGAAATTACTCCTATGAACAAATTACGTGCGCCATTCCCGTATTTCGGAGGGAAAAGAAAAGTTGCCCACGTAGTATGGCAAGCGTTAGGCGATGTAGAGGGATATTTTGAGCCGTTTGGGGGTAGTTTAGCCGTTTATTT
>CAKZPH010000144.1 GCA_937138605.1 uncultured Ignavibacteriales bacterium | reverse complement strand
GCATCGGCATATGGTGATATTTGCTCTATACCACCCGGGAAAATTACCACTGGAATTTTGATCAACTTTTTCAAATGTGAAATGAAATCATTAAAATCTGAATTTATTATCAAACTTCCACCAACGAGTACAACATCTACATCGGCTTTTTCAATTTTCTCCGCAAGATCTGGTAAACTATAAGTATCAACTTTATCTGGATCCAGTAAAAGGAAAAATAAAGCGCCCTTTTCTTGGATGTTTTTTAATATGTAAGAATAAACTTTACTTGATGCCAATTTTAAATTTCTTTAATTACTTATGTAACTACTAACCACCTTTTCAAAATGATTTAATGCTTCTTGAATTTTACTTATTTCTTTTCCACCAGCAGTAGCAAGGTGAGGTCTACCTCCCCCGCCTCCTCCAACTACCTTTGCAACATCACCTACAATTTTACCAGCACTCAACTTCCTTTCTTTAATCAAATTATCTGAAACAACACACACAAATAAAACTTTATCATCAATAACAGATGCAAGCAATCCGACTCCATCAAACTTTGTCCTCAAAACATCGGCCAGTTCTTTTAATTGATCTAGATTATCAACTTTAACAATACCCGAAGCAAGATAAATTCCATTTAATGACTTTTTACGTGCTATTATTTTATCAATTTCCTGCAAGTTTTCTTTTAGCTTTAATCGTGTAAATTCTTTTTCCAGCGATTTTTTCTCCTCTAGAAGTTTTTCATACTTCTCTTCAAGCTCTGATATTTTTTGAAGTTGTTCATCAATATATTTTTCAACTCCATCGCCAGTTACGGCTTCAATGCGACGGATGCCACTACTAATGCTACCTTCTGAGATAATTTTTAACAGTCCAATTTCTGTAGTATTATGAACATGAGTACCACCACAAAATTCTATGGTAAAATCACCAAACTGGACTACATTTACCTTATCGCCATATTTCTCGCCAAAGAACATCAATGCACCCATTTTCTTAGCTTCTTCAAATGGAATATTACGATGGTGAATTAGTGGCAGGGCTTCTCTAATTTTTTCATTTATTAGCTGTTCAATTGCTTTTAATTCCTCTTTTGTTAGTTTTTTGTAATGAGTAAAATCAAATCGTAATCTCGATGGTTCAACTAGTGAACCTGCCTGTCTAACATGCGTCCCTAAAATTTCTCTTAGTGATTTATGAAGTAAGTGTGTGGCGGAATGATTACGCATTATTGATTTACGTCGGAGTTTATCAACAACTGCATGAACTGTCTTGTCGGTTAAATCAAAATTTGTAGAATCAATTTTATGTATAATTACATCACCATCCCGATGAGTATCCAAAACATCAAGAAAAATGTCGTTATAAATAATCTTGCCAGTATCCCCAACCTGTCCTCCTGCCTCACCGTAGAATGGCGTTTGATCTAATAAAAGAAACTCATTTTCCTGTAAAATCACTTTCGCATCCGATTCTAATTTATCATATCCTAAAAAATCAATTCTTTTAACCTCCGTCTTTTCAATCTTCGTCATTATGGAAGGTGCTTCAAAATATTTACCTGATTCACGTGATCGAGTTCGCTGAATTTCCATTAGTTCATCAAAACCTTGTTTATCAACAGTGAAACCAATTTCACGAGCCATCAATTCTGTTAAGTCTAATGGAAATCCATAAGTATCATAGAGCTTAAATGCCTCTTCACCAGGAATGACTTTTGACTTCTCACTTTTTAATTTTTTCACTATAGAATCAAAAATTTCAAGTCCACGGTCAAGTGTTTCACCAAAAGACTCTTCTTCTGATTTTATAACTTCTTCAATGTGTTTCTGGTTTTGGCTAATTTCAGGGAAAACATCACCCATCGTATAAACTAAAGTTGGTACAAGTTTATAAATTAATGGATCATGAACATCCAATTTTCTTGCAAAACGAGATGCACGTCTTAAAATTCTTCTGAGAACATAACCACGACCTTCATTGGAAGGAAGCGAACCATCAGCAATTGCAAATGCGAGAGTACGAATATGATCGGCAATAACGCGCATTGCAATTTGATTCACTTCAGAATCATATTTTTTACCAGTCAAACTCTCTAATCTTTTTATTAAAGGAGTAAATATATCTGTATCGTAATTTGATCTTTTTCCTTGCAAAACTGCTGTTAATCTTTCAAATCCCATTCCAGTATCAACATGTTTTGCTTTTAGTTGTTCGAGAGAACCATCAGATAATCGATTGTATTGAATGAAAACAAGATTCCAAATTTCAATACAATCAGGTGTACCTGCATTTACAAGAGAAGCATCATCTAGATTATCAGATAAATTAATGTGAATTTCCGAACAAGGACCACATGGACCAGTTTCCCCCATTTCCCAAAAATTATCTTTTTCACCAAATCTTAAGACATGTGATGGTTTAATATCTGTAAGTGTAATCCAACAATTGAATGCCTCATCATCGGTTTGATAAACTGTCGCATACAGTCGTTCTTTCGGCAACTTCCAAACTTCTGTCAACAATTCCCATGCCCACTGAATAGCTTCCTTTTTATAGTAATCACCAAATGACCAATTACCTAACATTTCGAAAAATGTATGATGGTAAGTGTCAAATCCTACTTCCTCAAGATCGTTGTGTTTACCAGAAACACGAATGCATTTTTGTGTGTTAGCTGCTCGTTTGTATTCACGTGTGCCAGTTCCAAGAAAAACGTCCTTGAATTGATTCATTCCAGCATTTGTAAATAATAATGTAGGATCATCAAATGGAATTACTGGTGAACTTGGCACAATTCTATGGTCTTTCCTTTCAAAAAAATCTAAAAATTGTTTTCTTATCTCTTGAGATGTTAACATATGTTATCTTTCTTTGATTTATTATTGTAGATCAAATATAAGTTTAACACGCCTTTTATTCAATTTTTTAATTGAAAATGGTTTCGCAAAACACTAAGATGAAATAAAAAATCATTTTATAAGGGCTAAAAAAATCCAGACATTAATTTATTATAAAACCTTGAGCAATAAATTAACTGTAATAATTTCTCAAAACGTTTTAAAGAATTACAAAAGCATTTCATCAAAATAAGCAAATTTACCTACAAGGTTATACTTTTTAATGACTTCCTCTAAAATCTTATCTCTAATAACTAAAACAATATTTCCGTTAAAATTTTCAAAATTCTTAAGAATAAAACTGATTGATGGTTCAAGACCTTTATCTTCTAGTTCCATTGGACCAATTTCGTCAACTATTAACCAGTCAAAATTACCATTAAAGCAATCAATTAAAATCTTTCGTGCTTTATCAAATGATTCTTTTAAGAAAAAATAGTTACCAATTTGAATGATTTTATCATCTCCAACTTTTGACTTTTCCTCTTCATTAATTTCCAATTGAATCAAAGATTTCTCGTTGATGGAATATATAGATCTTTTGCCGTTAACAACAGGTTGTAAAATGCCACCAATATTTTTTTGTGAACATGCCCATTTGAAAATTTTTGTTGTTTTTCCAGATTTTATTTTACCTGTCAAGATATAAATTTTTGATGACATGATTATATCATTAAAAGAATTAATGAATCTTTCAAAAAGTAAATAAGTCGTTTTATTCCCTTTCTGTTTGCATTTTCAATCCAGGCAATACGGATTAAATGTCTAAATTTTGGAAATAGCTCTGTAAATTCATTTAAATTTTCTACTCTACTTAGACTTGAACTTCTTAAAAATTTACTAAGCATTTTAATTAAGAATGGGGAAACTACTTTAAACCAAAGGAAAATGATGATGATTGCTCTAATAACCATCGAAAGCACATTGAGAAATGTGATTTTCTTCAACTCAGGATTTATGAGTGTAATAGATGCGAGAAAGATAAAAAAGATAATTAGAAAAATTCTTGTTGGTTTATAATACCATTTCTTACTCATTCTATTTATTTCGGCTCCAAATTCATTTAGTAAATTTTCCTTTTCCTGATATTTCTGGATAATTTCGAGATACTTTTTGGATTCAATATATAAGACTGATTGAATTTTCACTGCAATATTTGAGAAAAATAACGCTCCAGCTAGATGCAATGCGAAATAAACTATAATTAAAATGAGACTCATACTAAGATTTTCAAAAGCATTAACGCCGAATAATTTCATCACATAGTTTGTAAAATCGTCGATAGCATGCCAGAAAGTCATGCCAAAAATAATTGTGGTTAAAACAATTTTTTGGATGGAAGAGTAAAGCATAGAAAACACGC
Source organism: uncultured Ignavibacteriales bacterium (assembly GCA_937138605.1). GTDB lineage: Bacteria > Bacteroidota > Ignavibacteria > Ch128b > Ch128b > CAKZPH01. The sequence goes on along the minus strand of CAKZPH010000144.1, from coordinate 3,052 downwards.
CAAGAAGTATAACTGAGATTTTTTTCATGCCCAACGAGTTAAAAATTAAATAAGCAATCAAACCTTGGAAAATTACTGCAATGTAAGCTGTAAAAGGTGTATTGGGTGAAAGCAAAAATTTTATTGATGTAACAATAAAAGTAGATTGTATAATTTGACTTTTATTTTTTGAGCTTATTGCGATCAGGTATAGAAAGACTATAGCAAGTCCACCTAAAATTAAACCAGTAAAGGGAATTCTTAAAGAATGAAGAATTCCGCCCAGTATCGATTCAGTAAATGCCCAAATTGCTGTAATTTTTTTTACCTCTCGATCAGAAAATTTTTGTATTTCAGTATCCATAAATTATAAAAAACTTAGAATCAAATTTACGAAAGGCATTGTTCAGATTTTAGAAAATTAAAAATGAAGAAATAAACTTCAGGTGGTAAGTTTATGGTTGAAGATAATACTGGGTAATTTCATTTTTAAGTAATCTAATTAGATACTCAAATTGTGCACGGTAGTTCTTTCTATATTCTTTTTGAGTTAAATCTTTTTCATAAGCTTTAAGATATTCATAATATTTTTTAACCTGGTCACCTTCAAGTAAATCCAGGGCAATATCATTTAATGCTTCCCTGAAAATTGTGATAGTTCTTTCATCATACTTTTCTTTTTTATCCGCAAGACGTTGAATTTTCTTTTCTATTCGATCGAGTGAACGCAAAATACCTTCTCTCATTACATATTGAATTTCAGGATCAGGTAGAACGTTCAAATTTATTTTTTGAGCAGCTGTCAGTTCATATTTAATTTTCAAAGCAATTGAATTAATTGGTAGAACAGGCATGTACTCCGTTAAACTTTTTATAGAATTGAAAATTTCTTCAATCCAGTTTTTGATATAATTATTTTTGGGTAACTTCATTACCCCAAGTAGAATCAATTCGTCCTGTGGAATAATATTTAGTTCATCTTTTTCATTTACTTCTTTTAATGCTATGAATTCTGTATCAGCCCGAGAAAAAATTTTGTAAATCTTGTTATCCGCTCGTTTGATCTCTTTTAATATTTTAGCAAACAAGGGATCAAGTTCAGCGTATTTCTTTGCTATGGTCTGGTAGATTGACTGGTCAATAATTTTATTCACGAAGGCATAAGCTTCTTCTTCATTTGTAATTGGCGGGTCCCATGTTAAGAAGGAACGACGCAAATATTGTAAGTAATCAGATTCGCTACTTGACAGCAAATTTGAAACTGCTTCTAATGCAATATCATCCATCGAAATTTCATTTCTCTCTAAAGAAAAATATTTTAATCGTGAGAAGAAACGAATACGAATCCTAGAAACCTCAATAAAAATTTCAAAAAGGTGATTCTTATCTAACTCTTTTGCATCACCAAGCAAAACCTTATTCAATAAATCTAAAAGTTTTCTTTCCATAAACAAAAATTATAATTCTTCTAACCCATTATCGTAATTTGTTAAAAATAATCCAACCCCTTTTTAGCAAAAACTTTATTAAGATTAAGAAAGCTAAATTAAAGGAAAAAATTATTCAAAAATCTTTTTCCATTTTTCATCTACTCTTTTAACGACTTGCTCATCCATTCTTAGTGGCTCAGGGTATCCCGTTTTCCAAGTTGCATCTATTCCCATTATACCACGATAAATAGGACTAATTCCTACCAATTTCTGCTCAGTAAAAACGATATCTCTTTCAGCATCAAACCTTGTAAAAATTCCCCAAATTACTTTCTCTAAACTGAATATGTCTATATCAGAACTGACTACAGCAATGATTTTGTAACGATTTAATTCTTCAACCTGAACAAGTTTTTCAATAGTTTCCCTACCATCTTTAGCTACTTTAACAACCAGAAGTGTATCCATAAATGTGTTAAAATCTTCAAAAGCCACATTTGCCTTTGAAAGAATTTTCTTTATCTGTTCATATGAAAATTTTTCTTTACCTTGGTTAAAATCAACTCTTGCTGGTCCTTTAGAAGTTGCATCAATAATCATTTTACTACCAAGATTCATTTTGAAACTTGTAAAATCGAGAGTATCGAGGGGAACTTTAGGTATCATTGAGAAATCATATTGCGGATCAAAATTGTATTTTATTTCATCCAGAACTACTAAAAAATTTCGAGGATTTACACCTCTATCAACAGTAATTACACATTTTGTTAGAGATAATTGTCCCTCGCCCATAATACTCATAGCAGTTTTCATAGCTTCTTTGTCATATCTCTCATCTACTGAAACAACAAGCAGGTTGTGAAATCCAGCCTCGTAATAAGCCCACAATGATTCGATTTCAGGATGTATAAGTTTTATCAAGGGACCGAGTATTTTTTGAGTTGCATCACCAAGGAATTTGTCTTCCATTGGTGGAATTCCAACTACCGTTGCAGGATAGATTGGATCTTTCGCGGCTGTTATTTTTTTTATTCTAAAAATTGGAAATTCAGCAGCAGTTGAATAATGGCCAAAATGATCTCCAAACGGCCCTTCCATTCTTCTGAAGTTTGCCGGTACAATTCCCTCAAGAATAAACTCAGCATAGGAAGGAACCAAGATATTAATGGAATTTGCTTTCGTGAGTTGAGTTCTTTCGCCTCTTAAGAAGCCTGCAAACATAACTTCGTCGATGTTCTCAGGAAGTGCGGCAATGGTTGCAAATAACATTGCAGGATCAGTACCGAGTGCAACTGCTACTGGTAAATCTCGACTCATTTTTTCAGCACGATGATAATGAAAGCCCCCTCCTTTTTGAATTTGCCAGTGGATTCCTGTTGTTTCATCATCAAAAACTTGCATTCGATACATCCCAACATTCCGTTTACCAGTGATTAGATCGTAAGTAAATACCTGTGGTAAAGTAATGAATCTTCCACCATCATTAGGCCAACATTTTAAAATTGGTAAATCACTTAGTCTTACAGGAAGTTCAGTGTATTGTGAATAACTGCCTCCAACTTTAGGGAAGGCAGAAAGAAACCTCTTTATCATTCCTCTTCTACTAAAAATCTCCCTAAATTTTGGTGGCATAAGCAGTTCTG
>CAKZPH010000143.1 GCA_937138605.1 uncultured Ignavibacteriales bacterium | reverse complement strand
GGAATATACTCAAGTCCTGATGAAAGTCCTATTGCTCCTTGCTCAATTGCTTTCAAAACTTCGTCTTGCATTTTTTGTATTTCATCTGAATTTGCTACCCGATCTTCCAAACCAATTACAAACTCTCTAATCGTCCCAAGTCCAACCATCGTAGCGATGTTAACTGAAAATTTTCTACCCGATAAATCATCAAGAAAATCTTTTATTGTAAACCATTTTAATTCTTCACCATAATTATCGTTAAACTGTTTTTTCTTTTCTTCAAATTCCGGTCCACCCAACGGACCCCAGGAGAATCCATCCTGTCCCGTTATCTCAGTTGTTACACCTTGTCTTACTTTACTTTCCGCATTTGGATTAAGTAATAAATCTGCATCGGTGTGTGAATGAATATCAATAAAGCCGGGTGAAACTTTTAATCCATCAGCATTAATAACTAATCGCGCTTCAAATTCTTTTAACTTTCCAATGAAAGCAATTTTACCGTCTTTGATTCCTATATCTCCATTAAATCCTACTGAACCTGTACCATCTATTATTTCTCCATCTTTTATAACAATATCAAAAGCTCTATCTTTTAGAGTTAAACTTTTTAATTGAGAAAATCCAAAAGTTAAAGCTCCAGCACCTAAAATTGATGTTTGTGAAATAAATTTACGGCGAGAAATTTTCTCCATAGCAGTTACTCCTTATTGGATAAGATTCTATTCGTAAATGACTAAAAGATCAAAGAATTAAACAGTCTTTCCATAGCATTTAGCATGATGAATATTGTTATAATGCACAACTTATCAGAAAAAACGAATCAATATTCCTGTAATTAGAATGAACAATTTTTTTAGTTATTTATTAAAAAATAATAAACAAAAATACCTTAAGAATATCGATTGCTCTCACGTTTGAGTAAATCTTCTAATGCACTTTCAAGATTTTCGAAATTAAATTGAAATCCAAACTCAATAATTCTTTTAGGAATAACCTGACCACCGCTAACTAATAAAGTCGACATTTCACCAATTATTAATCTAACCAACCATTCAGGTACCCTCACTAAACATGGACGATTTAACATTTTACTTAAAGTTTTACAAAACTCTCTCATCGTAACTTGATATGGTGATACTGCATTAATTGGACCAGAAATTCTATTGTTATCGATTATAAAATGAATCATTCTAGTTAAGTCTTTAATATGAATCCACGGAAAATATTGTTTTCCTGAGCCTAGTATCGCACCGCCAAAGATTTTAAATGGAGTTAATAATTTTTGTAAAGCACCTCCGTTTGTACTTAAGACTGTACCAATTCTTAAATTAACTCTTCTAATGCCTTTAGTGTCAATTAAACTTGAAGCGTTTTCCCAATCAATACAAGTTTTTGAAAGAAAATCATTTCCAGGTTCTGATTCTTCATTGGAAATTTTATTTATCTCCATTCCGTAGTATCCAACTGCCGAAGCTGAAAGAAAGAGTTCATGTTTCTTATTTGATTTTAATATTAATGTTGCTATTCTTTCAGTGGTTTTAATTCGACTCTCATAAATTTCTGTCTTTACTTTTTCATTCCATCTTCCTTCGGCAATTGATTTACCGGCTAAATGAACAATAACATCTACTTCTTTCATTAACTGAATTAATTTATTTTCATCGTCAGACCATTCAAATAATTCCACACTGCTATCACTTACTAAAACTTTTTCTTTATTTCTTACAAGTCCGAACACTTCGAATTTTTTTTCAATCAAATAATTTTTAAGTTCAGTACCAATTAGACCATTAATCCCTGTTATTAAAACCTTTTTCATTTTCATTCAACCTTCTTTTTACAAATTTATTTTTATTTTAAAAAAAATGAAGTATTAAATGAATTTCGACAAGTTAAAACGTAAATCTGCTTTATTTTCTTTATTCATTGGATTTTCAATGTTTATTTTAAAAATAACAGCATTTATAATCACCGGTTCTTCAGCAATTCTATCAGATGCACTCGAATCAATTGTTCACATATTTGCTACTTCATTTGCTTATCTAAGTTTAATCATATCACTTAAACCACCGGATGAGTCACACCCTTATGGTCATGGTAAAATCGAATATTTTTCATCTGGCTTTGAAGGTGGATTGATTTTTCTGGCCGCTTTATCCATTATTTTCTTTGCAGTGGAAGATATTCTCTTCGGAGTTGAAATAGAGAAATTAGACATTGGTGGCTATATAATTTTTGCAGCATCAGTTATAAATTTGTTTCTGGGATTATATCTAATAAAAACGGGAGAAAAAACAAATTCCATAATTTTAATAGCTGATGGAAAACACATCCTAACAGACTCAATTACCAGTATAGCAGTAATTATTTCAATAATTCTTGTGCTATTGACCGATTGGGTCTACTTTGATCCGATTATTGCTCTCATCATCGCAATAAATATTTTTTTCACTGGATATAAGCTTATTAAAGATTCAGTACGGGGTCTTATGCAAGGTAGGGATGAAAAATTTTTAGTGAAAGTAATCGATGCCCTCAATAAAGTTAGAGAAGACGATATGATTGAAGTTCACAAATTAAGAACATGGAGTGCTGGTACTAAACATTATATTGACTTCCACTTAATTATTCCAAATTACTATACCATCAAAAATTCTCATTCTATGCAAAACAACATCACAAAAAAACTTAGAGATAAATTAGATCTGGATATTCAAACTATGTTACACTTTGACCCATGCGGACCGGAGCATTGCATTCATTGTTCAAAAAAAGATTGCTCCATTCGTGCTCATAACTTTGAAAAATCTATCGAATGGAATTTGAGGAATTGTACAAATGATTCGAGCATCGCAAAAACTCAATAACAACCACTTAGGTCCGACTATAAATTAAACTACCTCACCAATTATAAAACTTTCTTCTCCTTTTTTCTCTAGTTCATTTCGAATACTATCAACATTTTCAACGGAGGCTATCAATATCATTCCAATTCCCAAGTTAAATACTTCTCTCATTTCTTCATCACTTACTTCTCCGACTCTTTTTATTATCTGGAAAATTTTAGGAACTTCCCATGAATACCAATCAATCTTCAAACTTAAGTTAGCTGGCAGTATACGTTTTGTATTTCCTACAATCCCACCTCCTGTTATGTGTGAAATCCCTTTTATTTTACAATCATCAATCAGCGGATAAACTGTATGAAAATATGATTTATGAATTTTCAATAGCTCTTCACCTAACGTTAGGTTAAGCTCGTCAATAAAATCAGTCAGATTATATTTATTTAATAATACTTTTCTTGCTAAAGAATAACCATTCGTATGCAAACCATTAGATTTTAACCCAATTAAAATATCACCTTTTTTAATATTTAGACCATTTACAATTTTCTTCTTCTCAACTACTCCTACGATAGTCCCGGCTATGTCATAATCATTTTCAGAGTAAATATCAGGCATTTCTGCTATTTCGCCTCCTATAAGAGCACAATTATTTTCTTTGCAAGCTCTGGAGATTCCTAAAATAATTTTTTCAGCTACCTCTAAATTCAATCTACCACATGCAAAATAGTCGAGAAAGAAAAGTGGCCTAGCACCTGAACAAAGAATATCATTTACACAATGATTAACCAAATCTTGTCCAATTGATTCATGTTCGTTCATGGCAATTGAAATTTTTACTTTTGTACCGACACCATCAACACTTGATACAAGAATTGGTTCTTCAAATTCAGAAAATGAACAGTCAAAGAATGCGCCAAAATGACCAATGTCCGATAAAACTTTCGAATTTAATTCAGGGTTATTAAAATAAGTTTGCCGGGCATAAATTTTAATTCTAGATACAAGTTCTTCCGCTTTGGAAATGTTAACACCTGCTTTTTCATATTTCTTCATACGAAAATCTTTATTTATTTAGTATGGGTAAGTTAAAAAATAAAAATCATTTGACAAATTTAACTTTAATTATTAAGACTACCTAAAATGCCAAAAAATTGAAATTTTTAGAGTTTTTAATTTAAAATAGAAATATTTATATTGTATAACTTTTATGAAAAAATTTCGGGTTAAAAAAATACTAGTTCCAACAGATTTCAGTGATATATCTGTACAGGCATTTCCCTATGCAGAAAATTTAGCTATTGATTACGGTGCAGAAATTCATCTCGTTCATGTACTGGAAAAAAATCCACCAGCTATGATTATAAGAAGCATTGATTTGACGACTGAAAAAGCCTTAGAAAAAATTGAAAGCGACGCCCAAGAAGCTCTTTTAGAATTAAAAAATAAATTCTCCAATAATGTATATGTTAAATGTGTTTTTTTGAAAGGAAATGATTTCGAAGAAATAGTCAACTATTCAAATGAAAATGATATTGATTTAATTGTTATTGCAACTCATGGTAGAACAGGATTACTGCACACCTTACTTGGTAGCGTTGCTGAAAAAGTTATAAGATTTGCGAGATGTCCTGTTTTAGTAATAACACCAAAAAAAGACGAAAATTGAGGTTAAGAGATGGCAAGATTAAAACATGTTGATGCATTTTGCGGTTATTGTAATAAAGTAACTAAAATGGAAATAGTAGGTGAGCTATCTATTCAAGGCGACAGGAGAAAATGGACTCGATGCAAAACATGTAAGCATACAATGGCATTGGATGTCGATTCTAACATAAAGTCATCGCATAATCTGGATTTATCTGCAATAAAAATAGAAGATTGCAAGTTATATTCACCCGTTGAAATGTATGAAGTAGGTGATTCAATTTATCATAAAGATTGGGATGATGTAGGAAAAGTTATTAGTAAGGAAACAACTTCGAGTGGAATGAAAGCTATTGTTGTTGAGTTTGAAAAATCAGGAACAAAAAGATTATTAGAACAATTTCAAGTACAACATAATTAATGGAGGTAGTTTTTGGTCGGTATAATTATTGGTGAATCAGAAAATTTAGATAAGGCTCTTAGAAGATTTAAGAAAAAGTATGAAAGAGCAGGTATTTTAAAAGAGTACAAAAAACGAACGTTCTACTTAAAGCCTTCTGTTAGAAAAAAAATGAAACAAACGAAGGCAATAAAACGGCTCCAAAAATTAATGAAAGAGAATCAAGAACGTTAATCTTTACTTACAAATAGTTTTTTGTAAGAAAATCCCTTAAATATTCAAAAGCTTCTTGAGGCGTATCACAATATTTGAATATTTCCATATCTTTTTTGTCGATACAACCATTCTCTATCATTGCTTGAAAATTTAAAACTTTCTTCCAATAGGCTGAACCATAAATTACCACCGCAATTTTTTTTGTTAACTTTCCGGTTTGGACTAGCGTCAGTACCTCCATCAATTCATCCAGAGTTCCGTATCCACCTGGAAAAATCACAAGAGCTTTTGCCAGATAGACAAGCCAGAATTTTCTCATAAAGAAATAATGAAATTCGAAACTTAATTCTTCATCAACATATTTATTTACAAATTGTTCGTTTGGTATTGAAATGTTTAATCCAATCGTCTTACCTTTTGCTAATTTCGCTCCCCTGTTTGCTGCCTCCATAATACCAGGTCCACCACCTGTACAAATAACAAACCTTCGTCCTTCTGAAGGAAGTGATAAAGACCACTCCGTTAATAATTTTGAAAGTTGTATGGCATCTTCATAATACTTCGACATCTCCAATGCTATTTGAGCTTTACGAAGTCTTTCAGGAAAATTTTTTACTTTTTTAGGATCTAGCTTTTTAATCTCATTGTACGCTTTTAATGCAACTTTTCTTTCTAAAGATCTTGCACTACCAAAAAATACAATTGTATCTTTAATATTAAGTTTTCTGAATCTACTTTGAGGTTCTAAAAATTCAGCAATTATTCGAATAATTCTTGCGTCAGGAGAATTAAGAAATTCGATATTCTTGTACGCTTTAGTTGGCATATTTTTCCTCTTCTTGATTTAGATAAATCTCTAAATTAATAATCGCCCACCATCTATGGGTATGACAACTCCTGTTATAGATTTGTTTTCAACTAAAAAATCAATAACTCTAAGTAAATCCTCAATCGTACAATATTTCTTTAGTGGAATTTTTTCTATTGGCATTTTGAGTTTTTCAAAATGACTTTCCATTTCTATATAACCAGGAGCAATTGCATTAACTCTTACTTTCGGGGCAAGTTCAATAGCAAGCGATTGTGTGAGTGATATAACACCTGCCTTTGAAATATTATACAATGAGTAATCTTTCCAATATTTCAGTCCCCCAACAGATGCAAAATTTATAATTAATGAATTTTCTTCCAGTATCTTAGAAAATTTTTGGTTGATAAAATAAGGAGCTTTAAAATTTACATTTATGAGTCTATTCCAATCATTTTCTGAAACTTTGTAAAAATTTTTCTTCTCAAATATGCCAGCACAATTCACTATCAAATTAATAGTCCTCAAAAATTTTCTTACAGATTTAAAAGTTTTTTGTATTTCATCATAATTGGTTAAATCACACTGAAAAAACTTTATTCTCGAACGGGAGTCCTTTAATAATGATTTTAAGTGTTCGGCTCTTCGGACAGATTTATTATAAAGAATAGCTAGATTAAAACCCTTTCTTACCAGATGAAGAACAATTTGAAAACCAATTTTACCCGTACCACCTGTAATTAAAGCATTCTTCATTTTTGTTTCAATTTAACAAATACTAATTTTGCCTGCAATTTATTTTAGAGGAGTAGATGAAGAAAATCCTGGCAATTATTTTGTTATTTTATTTCCCAAAAGTTTATACTCAAACTTTAGAAAATGAAATTTCTAACATCATCAAAAAATCAATACATAAAACAACAGATTATTCATTTACAGTATATTCAACAAGACAGAAGAAGTTTGTTATTTCTATCAACCCTCATAAACCGATGATACCAGCCTCTACTAATAAATTGATTACCGCAGGTGTCGCATTATTAAATCTTGGCAAAAACTTTAAAATTAAAACTGAATTATTTACAAATGACAAATCATTAAATGATGGTATCATTAACGGCGATTTATACATAAAAGGACACGGTGATCCAACTTTTACAACTAACGACGTAAGACAGTTAGTAATGAAGCTAGTCGAAAAGAAAATAAATAAAATAACTGGCTATATAAAAGTCGATGATTCCTTTTTTGAAGAAACATTTTACAGAAATGAATGGATTGAAGATGAAAATTTATCTGTTCCTCTTCCTCCAATATCTGCAGTTACTATAAATAATAATACAATTACTATGAAAGTAACAGGTTCTGGAAAATTAAACAGAGCCGCCATAATCGAGCCAATTGATAATTTTAATCACATCAAAATAATTAACAAAACAGTAACGACTAGTAGAAAAACTAAATTAAGATCAACATCAAACTTTACTAATGGTATTGAAATAATTACTATTTCTGGAAGAATTAAAAAAAATTCTAGTACCTACATTAGCGTTCCCATCTCAAATCCTTCTATGTTAATAGGAACTATTCTAAGAAATATTTTAATTGAAAATGGAATTGATGTAAATGAAAAAATTGTCATCGAAAAAGTCTCTCGAAATAGGGAGCGTATAGCTGTAAAAGAAACTCCACTAGTTGACCTTATAAAACCGATAAATAAAAATAGTAACAACTTTTTCGCTGAACATTTATTCTTAATAATTGGTGCAAACTTTGCAGGAGGAAATGGAAATCCCTTCGATGCTTCTCAAGCTATTAATTCATTTCTAAAATCTCAAAACGTTTTCGATAACAACTTTAATATAGTTGACGGTTCAGGAATTTCTCGTAAAAACTCGATGACATCAAAATTGCTTACAGAGTTTTTGCTTCTTACGTATCTAAATCCAACTGTATTTGAGGAATTTTTTAATTCATTATCAATTCCTCAAACGGATGGTACTCTATTTAATCGTTTTGAAAATCTGTTTCCACCTGACAGATTAAGAGGCAAAACTGGTTCCTTAAATGGTGTAGCATCGCTTGCTGGTTATGTAACCTCCGCTTCGGGAGATCTTCTAATATTCTCAATTAATTTTAATTTCCATAGAGACAGGAGTTCAAAATTGAAATACTTAATGGACGATTTAATTACAACAGTTGCAAATAGATTATGAAAACAAATTTAAACTTTTCTATTTACCTCTTGTCAAAATTACAAAAATATTAGGAGAGGATATATGAAAATTCTACTAAAATTTTTTGTCATTTTACTTTTAATGGTATTAGTTGGCTGCAATAAGTCAAATATAATCGAACCTGATTCATTAAATGATGAGGCTTTAATCCGTCTTATTGAAAGCGAGGAAGCAATTCAAAACTTTGATGAAAACTTTGACGACGGTGATGCAACGGGATTTTTTGTTGGCAAATCTTTCGGCAACATCTATCCAATAAGAGTTGGTAGAAGAGTTACGGGGATTCAAAGAACATTCTCACGTGAAATCATAGGTGACTCAGCAAAAGTACAAGTAACAACAGAGTATAACGGATTCTTGATAATAGCTGGCAAGTTCTCACCTTTTTCCCCCGGTGATACTACTATTAGACCTGATACAATAATCACAAAACCTTTCAGAGAAATAGTAAAAAGAAATGTGACATTCAAAAGAATTTCAAGTCGTTTTGATAATAATAAAGCTTGGAAATTACAGGCCATCTCTTTACCTGAAGGGTCCACTACAATTCGTAATATAAAAATTACTAAAGTTGAATTGATGCTACCTGGTAGAGTTCCATTAATTATTACTTCACCACTGGATACTTATTTCTTTATTGGCGATCCTATTCGAGATTTACCACAAAGAAAAAAAGATGAAACCGTAAGTATAAAAGTTTATATTACCAGTAATTCACCAGAAGAAGACTTTGTAACAATTACATATGGTAAAAAACTAGGAAATCAATGGCCAAAAATTAAGCGGAAATTAGAGCTTGTTTCATCAGTACAGGTTGGAGATAACTGGGAAAAAATTTACCAGGGTAATTGGAATATTTTTGTTACACATCCATTTGGAAGATTTCATTCTGTTATAAATGCAGTAACAAACGAAACTATATATACTATACAAGGACAAGTTTCGAGTTTCACATGGGGCATTCCCTATAAAGTAAACTAAAAGAACGTACTTCTTAGTTTTTTAAGCTAAAAAGGCTGTCAAATTGACAGCCTTTTTTTAATCCAAATCAATAAATTACTTTGATTGCTGTTGTCCGGTCTGACTTTGCTGCATTTGTGGAAGTGTTGGCCTTTGAGGAAGTTGTTGCATTCCTTTTCTTTGAATTATACTTTCTCTCATTTTTTCTTGCGAAGAGGATGGTAATGCAGCAAGGTTAATGATAATTGCTAATAACATTAACGCAACTGCTAAAACCCAAGTCGTTTTCATTAAAAAATCAGCTGTTCTACGTACACCAAATATCGCTCCCATTTCACCTGGGCCACCGAATGTACCAGCTAATCCACCCCCTTTACTTGACTGCATCAAAACTATTAGTATTAACAATAATGCTATAAATAGACTTAATATGATTAATAACGTAAACATTATAACTCCATTAAGTTGTAGCGAGGGAGGGATTCGAACCCCCGACACGTGGATTATGATTCCACTGCTCTAACCTACTGAGCTACCTCGCCAATATTTTAAAAAGCTATATTTAGTGATTACAAATATAAATAAAGCATTTTATTATGACAAAACTAGTTCACATAATAATATCAATTAAATAATTCTTACCCCTTATCATTACCAAGTTATTCGATAGAAATTAATAGATTTTATATAAAATCACTTCAAAGTGAACAATTAAAGTCAGGTGGCTAATATTAACCAACTACACCACTCCGTAAATTGAAAATATCATACTTTTTAAGGATTTCTTTTGTGGTATAAGTTTTGAGCAAAGTGGTCAACAAAGTGATTAAAAAACAAAAAATCAAAAAAATGGAGGTTCATATGAAAAGATTAACATTAACTTTAATTGCAATTCTTTTTACAGCAGGAATCATAAGTGCACAATCCAGTGCTAGTGCTACAGCCACAGTTTTGGCCCAGCTTAAAAAAGGATTGTCAATCACTCAGATAAGTGGTAATCTAAATTTTGGTGAAATAATTTTGAATGGAAGTGCTCAAAATCAATCTATTCTTCCAAGTGCTGGAGTTTTGTTTAGAGTGATTGGACATCCGAATAAAAGTGTTACCATTACATTCGGTAACGTTAATCTCAATAATAATGATTGGGTATCTACAAACGGCGGTACAAATGGAACTATGGTATTTACTCCTGTTGTAAAACATACTGGGTCAAGTTCAACATACAATAATCCGAATGATGTCGCAAGTGGAAATTCATACAACTTAGTAAACGTAAGTGGCGACGGATATTTATATCTTTGGGTTGGTGGTTCCATAGCGATTGCCGCTAATCAACCTCATGGTGATTACACAGGTACCTTTAATATCACTGTAGCATATTGATTTTATCTCATAACTCCTCCAACGAAAGGGCATCTGGTTATAGATGCCCTTTCTTTTAAATTAATAGACTTTCTTAAATTTGTAGTATGAAATTATTTAATTATGTCGTACTATTCATATATATAACACAACTTAATTTGTATGCCCAAATTTCATCTCAATCTATGCAAGCTTCCGTGAATATGATTAAACCACTTGCTATAACGGCAATTGGAGGAGAAATTGATTTCAGTGAAATAATTTTAACCGGAACACCTCGAAATATCGTATTATCTCCCCAAAATGGTAAGATATTTAAAGTCGAGGGTCATCCAAATCGTAATATTATAATTACATTTAGTTCTCAACCTTTAACAAATTCTCAATGGGTTTCAAACTTTGGGGGGACAATTGGAACGATAAATTTTTCACCTAGTGTTGTACATACTGGGGCTAACTCTTCTTATTCCAATCCAATTAGTATCACATCCGGTAGTTCGATAACACTACCTAATTCACAAGGAATTGGCAATTTGTATATCTGGGTCGGCGGCTCAATTAGCATTGCAGCCAATCAACCACATGGAGACTATATTGGTACATTTAATCTTACAGTTTCCTATTGACTTTATAGTTTTTTATCACAAGATTATAACAAATGAATTATATAATAGTTTTATTTTCGATAATTATTTTTTATGGTTTTGTATTCTCGCAAAATCATAGTATTGCAAGTGTAAGTATCTCTGCTAAACTAATTTATGGTATTCAAATAGAAAAAATTCAAAATGACTTAAATTTCGGTGAAATTATTCTACCTGTCACCAATCAAAACATTGAAATAAATCCCTCTAATGGCATCAGATTCAAAATAAAATCAAATCCAAATAAATTTGTTTTCATTAATTATTACGATATTATATTAAACAAAGAATCCCCACAAAGTTTATCTACCAACGATCAAATTTTATTTGTACCATTAGTAATCAGTACAGGTGCATTTGAAAATTATATAAATCCTATTCAAGTAATAAGTGGAAATGCATATGAAGCTGAAAATGTTAATGGTTTAGGGCTTTTAAATATCTGGTTAGGTGGAAAACTTAATTTAACAAGTCAAAATTCTGCAGGAAATTTTAGTGGTACTTTTGTTTTAAATATTTCTTATTAAGCATTTTTGATTTCAAATTATATTTCCTGGTCACTAAAAATATTCTTTCCAAAATTATTTTTATACTTTACTTAAATAACTTTTAGTAATCCATTGCATGAGAGTATTAATTATATTGACAACTGTATTTTTTTTACCTATTATTCAAATAAACTTTTAATAGAGAGAAAAATCAACAAAAGAGAGGTACAATATGTTAACAAAAAAATTTTGGTCAACTTTTCTAGTCGTATTTATCACATTGGAGGTCACTAATTTATTATTTTCTTTGATTACAGCTCCTGTATTTAATGACCCTCAAGTAATGGAAGTACTTCGACCTGACGCAGATTTAGATAGTAAAATGTGGATTATCATATTAATGGATTTAATATGGTCATTCTTATTTGTATTAATATTTTCAAAAGGATATGAAAATAAAGGTATTTTGGAAGGAGTAAGATACGGAATTTATATTGGTCTGTTTTATTCTATGGTTACAAGCTATACTACTTACGCTTTATTTCCAATGCCATACAAGTTCGCTTTAACCCTTTTTCTTACAGGACTTATTCAGTGCATAATTTTGGGAATTGTAGCAGCTTTAGTTTACAAACCCAAATCAGCACCTGTTACTTAATAGGCTAAAGCTCATTAAACTTCCAGAGCCTCTCACACCGAGAGGCTTTTTTATTTTATGCAAATTCTTGTTTATTTTAATAAGATAATTTTGTCATAATAGAATGAAAAGATTTAAAAAAATTAACTTTGAAAATAATTTATACATAAGGCTTTTTGTTGTTATTAGCACAATTTTGATTTTGGCTTTGCTTTTTCCTGTAACAAAATCACTCGAAAGTGAAATTAAAGTAGGTGATATTTGGACTAATAACGATTTAATTGCAACTTTTTCCTTCCCGATTTTAAAATATCCCGATGAACTTGAAAAGGAATATAAAGAAGTTGAAAAATCCATTTTGCCCGTTTTTACATATGATGACACAATACCTGAATATAGCAATTACATACTAAAAGATTTTCTTGGAAATTTTGAGATGCAATTAGTAAAACTTAGAAAAGATTCTTCGCATATCAATACGCTAATTACTACTTTCGGAGCCAATATAGGTAATAGAGAAACTTTAGATTCAATCTTAACTAACCTACCTGTTTTAATTGATGAAATTGAAAACGAGTTAACCCTTCTGGTAAATTATATTTACTCTATTGGCTACATTGATAAACGAAAAGATCAAATTCAATCTGACTCAATATTCGTCAGGAAAAGAAATATTGAAAAAAAATTACGCAAGAACAACTTTTTAGATTTAGAGGACATTAAAAATTACTTATTTATTACATTTAAGAAAAATTCTTCTTATGATACAGTCAAACTGAATTTATATGAATTTTTTGTTCAAAATGCGCTAAAGCCAAACATAGTTTACAACGAGCACGAAACTAAAGCATCTTTAAATCAAGCAAGAGTACGAATTTCAAAAAATGTTGGCATAGTTCTAGAAAACGAACGTATAGTCAGTAGACATCAACGACTCACAGAAGACATAAAAAGAAAAATCGATTCATACAGAATTGCTAAACAAGAAAAAGAAGATTTTTTTAGTTTAGCCGCTCAATTTTTAGGAAAAATTTTGCATGTTGCTGTAATCCTATTATTACTGGGAATTTATATATTTCTTTTCAGAAAAAAAGTATTTTATAGTACAAACAGAATTTTGACTTTATCTATTATTATATTAATAATTTCTTTCCTTGCCTATATAACCAGCAGAATAGAAAGTGAATTACCAATCGATTTTCTTGTATTTGTTCCTGCGGCGTCAATGTTGATCACAATAATTTTTGATTCTAGATTAGGTTTTTATGGATCCGTAGTAATATGTTTAATAGTAGCAGGCATAAGAGGTAATGATTATACCATTGCTGTTACGAATTTAATTGCCGGAGGACTATCTGTATATTCAGTTCGAGACATTAAGAACAGAACTCAAATTTTCAGATCCATGGTTTTTATATTGCTTGGATACCTTGTGGCTATTTTAGCATTTGGTTTGGAAAGATTTTCTTCTGTCTCTCAGATAGGAACAGAAATGATTTTTGCAATTGGAAATTCAATTCTATCACCTGTAATTACTTATGGACTCCTAATCTTTTTCGAGAAACTTTTTAGTATCACAACTGACTTAACATTATTGGAATTATCAGATATACATCATCCTTTGCTTTTAAAATTACGCCAAAATGCTCCAGGTACTTTTCATCATTCAGTAAATGTTAGTATTCTTGCTGAAACTGCTGCTAAGGAAACTAATTCCAATTCTATACTAGCTAAAGCTGGAGCACTCTATCATGATATTGGTAAATTAGTTGAACCGAATTATTTTATCGAAAACATTAGAGATGAGAAAAGTGAACACGAAAACTTAGATCCTGAATATAGCGCACAAATAATTTTAAATCATGTGGAAGAAGGAATTAAACTCGCTCGAGAATATAAACTACCACAAGAAATTATTGACTTCATACCAATGCATCACGGTACAACACAAGTGAAATATTTTTTAAATATTGCCAAAAAACTAGGGAAAAAAGTTGATGAAGATAGATTTAGATATCCAGGACCTAAACCAAATTCAAAAGAAACAGGCATTGTAATGATTGCTGATGTTGTAGAATCAATCACAAGAAATTTGGATTCTGTAAATGAAGAAATTCTTAGTGCAAAAATAGATGAAATAATTAGAAATATATTTCTTAGCGGACAGTTAGATGAAACATATCTCACTTTACGAGACTTAAATAAAATTAAAGAAAGTTTCGTTCATACTTTACTTGGTTTTTATCATCAAAGAATTGAATATCCATCTACAAAATAGATTATGTCATTAACAATATTCGATAAGTTATTAAGAGAGTTTTTAGTGTACTTGAAATCAATTCGTGGTTATTCAGAAAATACTGTTTTATCTTATGAGAATGATTTAAGAAAGTTTTGTGGTTACTTAGAAAAAGCAGAAATTGAAGAGTTTAACGACATTACTAAATCTCACTTAAGTTCCTATTTTAGCTTACTTATCGGAACCAATTTATCAACAAAAACTATTGCCAGGAATTATTCAGCTATCCGCTCATTTTTTAAGTTTCTTTTTTCAAATGAATACATAAAGAACAATCCAGCATCTAAATTCAAACCACCCAAAATAAAAATACATCCACCAGAAATTCTCTCTATCGAAGAAGTTGACAAAATACTAAACCAGCCTGATGTTAATTCTCCAAGGGGAATACGAGATAAAGCAATGCTAGAGTTTGCTTATGCTACTGGAGTTCGTGTTTCAGAGCTCATAAATGTAAAATTATCAGATTTATTTTTTGATGAAGAAATTGTTCGGGTTTATGGAAAAGGTTCAAAAGAGAGATTTATACCTATTCACAAGGAAGCAATTTTTTGGGTAGAGAAATATTTGTCAAAAATCAGACCAACTTTTTTTAGTCCGTTAAGATCACAAAATTATTTATTCTTAAATCAGCGTGGTGGTAAACTTACGAGAATGGGATTTCACAAAATACTAAAGCATTATGTTAAACTTGCAGGAATTGATAAAAATGTTCACGCCCATACATTTCGTCATTCTTTTGCTACACATTTACTTGAAGGCGGAGCGGACATAAGGGTAGTGCAAGAATTGTTAGGACATGAAGATATTTCAACCACACAAATTTATACTCACATTAATC
This sequence comes from uncultured Ignavibacteriales bacterium, assembly GCA_937138605.1. Lineage (GTDB taxonomy): Bacteria > Bacteroidota > Ignavibacteria > Ch128b > Ch128b > CAKZPH01. Next base: position 6,468 of record CAKZPH010000143.1, on the reverse strand, counting down.
GTGAAAATCTTCGTGAGGTATTGAACTCTTTTCATCCAAGAGCAATTAATTCGAAATAAAATAAATTATGGAAAATTTTTCGGTAAATCCTAAATTAATATTGTTTTTACTTTTCATCCCAATATTTTTGATTTCAATAGCAATCCATGAGTTTTCACATACTATTATTGCCTACCATCTTGGAGATGATACACCAAAACGTTCAGGACGCATGACAATTAATCCCTTGAAACATCTCGATATAATTGGAAGCATTATAATTCCAGTTGCAGCTTTTTCTTCAGGTGTTGCACTAATTGGATGGGCAAAACCGGTACCAATTAATCCAGAAAATTTTTCTAATCGCCGGCTTGGTGATGGTCTGGTTTCTTTTGCTGGACCTTTTTCAAACTTTTTGCTTGCTTGTTTATTTTTATCTATTCTTTTCATACTACCTGAGATTGAGATAGTCAATATTTCCAGTAGAAAAATATTTCTATCAGATTTATTAAAGTATGGAATTTATATAAATTTATTTTTGGCTATTTTCAATCTCCTTCCTATTCCCCCGCTGGACGGTGCCCATATAATTCACACGATTTTTTATAATAGACTTACGGAAAAATGGATAAACTTAGGTTTTAAGGGGACAATAATACTTTTGATTTTTATTTATAGTCCACTATGGAAATATTTTAATAAAATTTTGAATAGCTTATTGAAATTTTTTCTCGATATGCTTTAATATAAATCAACCATTTAACAAAGATTATTTGTTCAATAGCTTAACACATCAGTTTTAATAAAAACTTACTTATGTTTTCACTACTCAATTAGTTATTTTTAAATGATCAATTAAAAAATTTTAACTATCAAAATGGATTCAATAACTATCAATAGAAGCAAAACTTACATTCGGATATTAAAATACCTGAGGTCATACTGGAAATATCTGATAGGTGTATTCATAGCAACCATCTTTTTTACAATATTCAGTGGACTTTCAATTTATCTTACAATTCCACTTTTAGAAACTCTTTTCCAAACTGAATTAACAGCCGAACAGAATATTCCACCCACTGCTGAACTAAGTCAAAGACTTGAAGCCCAAGCAAAAGGTGGTGGATTTCTATCTGGGTTGAAAAAAGAACTTTCCAATACCCTTTACTCATTTATTAATACTCCCTCGAAACGTGAATCTCTTTTTAGAATCTGTGTGCTAATTATACTCGCCTTTTTTTTCAAAGGATTTTTTGGGTACTTACAATCTTATTTAATGGCATTTGTAGAGCAAGGATTTATTCGTGATTTACGCAATGAAACATTCGCTCATTTAAACAAATTGTCATTGAAATATTTTACCAATGAAAGAATTGGAAATCTGATTTCACGCATAACAAATGACATTACAATGATTAATACCGGCATATCTGCTTCGTTTGTGACTCTTATAAAAGATCCTCTTCTTGTAATAATTTTTTTGTTGTTAGCTTTGGCAATCAGTTGGCAACTTACTTTACTTTCACTTGTTGTTATGCCATTCTCTCTTGCAGTTATTAGTTGGCTAGGTGTAAAACTCTATAAGCAAAGTTACACTCTTCAAGCAAAGATGGCTGATCTAACTTCATTTCTTCAAGAAAGAATATATGGTACTAAGATTGTAAAAGCTTTTAATATGGAATCGAAAGAGGATGAAAACTTTTTTACTCTTACAAATCACTTCTTTAAAATAATCTTGAAAATTACAAGAATCAGAAACATTGCTCCACCAGTTACAGAGTTTTTGAGCATCATTGCAGGAGTATTAATAATATGGTATGGTGGAATACAAGTTCTTGAAACTCATACCTTAAAAGCCAGTGAATTCCTTGGTTTCTTATTCATAATTTTTCAAATAATGCCTCCAATAAAAGAATTAAGTAATGTAGCTAACAGAATTCAAGAATCAACTGCAGCGGCGTCTCGTGTTTTCGAAATAATTGACGAGCCGATAACAATTAAAATTAAACCAAATGCAATTCCTTTCACTGATTTTAAAGATAGCATTGTTTTTAAAGACGTATCCTTTCATTATGAGCCCAATCATAAATATATTCTGAAGAACATTAATTTCAGAGTACTAAAAGGTGAAATTGTTGCCTTAGTTGGACCAAGCGGTGCAGGAAAAACAACTTTGGTCGATTTAATCCCAAGATTCTATGATGTAACTGAAGGCGCAATTTATATCAATGGAATTGACCTGCGAGATTATAATATTAAATCTTTAAGAGATCACATTGGCATTGTCACACAGGAACCAATCTTATTCAACGACACTATTCGAAATAACATTAGTTATGGGTTTGAGAATTCCTCTTTTGAAGATGTGGTAAATGCTGCCAGGGCTGCCAATGCTCACGATTTTATAACTGAATTACCATATGGGTATGATACTGTTATTGGTGAACGAGGACTTAAGTTAAGCGGAGGTCAACGGCAGAGGATTTCAATTGCTAGAGCGTTATTAAAAAATCCACCAATTATGATTCTCGATGAAGCTACTTCTGCCCTGGACAGTGAATCTGAAATCCTAGTTCAAAAAGCAATTGAAAAATTGATGGAGAACAGAACTACAATTGTTATAGCTCATCGTTTAAGTACAGTTCGTAATGCAGATAAAGTTATAGTTTTAGATGAAGGTCAGATTGTTCAAATTGGTACTCATAGTGAACTTATTCAAAATACTGCGGGCTTATACTATCGACTTTATACTCTTCAATTTAAGAATCATGAGGTTGAATAATGAAATCCAGAAATGAAGTTATTATTGAATATCTCGATAGATTAGGATTCGGATTTCTATTCATATTTGCCGCCAGCTTGACTACTTCAATTTTTGTTAATCAAATTGGGTATTATGGTGCTTTACTTATATTACTAATTAGATTTTCAGTTCAAGGTAAAATAGAGAAACATAAAACAGGACTTGAAATCTTCTACATTCTTCTTATTCTATCTGAAATAATTTCCGCAATATTTTCATTGAATTCCCCACAAGCATTTCATAATTCCTTTAAAAGAGCTATTCTATTACCCGTTGTTTACTTGCCGGTTTATTATTTAAGAAACGAAAAAAGATTTAAGAGAATTTTTTACACATTCTTAATTTTTGCCGTGCTTGGAATGTTAGTTTATTTGTTTTTTGCATATCGTCATTATATCTATCAACTATATACCAGGGAGGCAAAAGGTCCCTCTATATTTCAATATGTCATGACGGCAGGTGGTTTAATGAGTATTGTAACGATTATTCTTACTTCTTTTTTATTTCAAAAAGAAATTAAACTTAAATACAAAATGATTTTACTTTTTGGGCTAATTATATCAGTTTCATCTTTGATTTCAAGCTACACTCGTGCTGCATGGGTGGGAACAATTGCTGGTGTCTTTTTTTTATTTCTGTTGAACAAAAAATGGACATTTGCAGCTATTGTTTTTGTTATGATAGGAACATTTTTTGTTTTTACTCAAACAACAAGTGAGCTTCGAATAATTAATTTCGATGAGAAAAAAATAAGTTTTAATGAAAACTTTGTTATAAAAAGTGGTGGTCGTGCTCATGGAATAGACAAACTAAATGATAATATATTTGTAGCTAATTATGAATCAGGAATAAGTAAGTTTAAATTTTCAGGAAATCAGCTTATTAAAATTTTTGATTATAACACCCCATCACCAGCACGTAATATTTCAGTTTATGACTCTTTAATTTTCGCTCAGCTCCTTGATTCAAGAATTTTAATTCTTAAACCATTTGAAGATTCTATTCAAATATTACATACTATTATTCCAAAGAACTTTGTGAGTTCATTCACAATTTATAAAAATCATTTAATTCTATTTGAAGGTGAAAATGGAATTACTTTTATAAATGTGGAAAATCCCTCAGAACCCGAATTTTTAAAATCCATAAACTATTCAAACAATAAAAATAAAGTTGTTTTCAGTGGCGGTGTAGTTATTAAAAACTACCTTTACGCATTTCTTGATGATAAAAAGTTTTTAGTAATCGACCTAAACGATTTAAGCAAAATTTCTATTGTCAATGAAATTAAAACTGAAGATGTTGTTTCCGCAGCGACTTACAATAACGATGAATTAATCATTGCAGATGGCATCACTGGTGTTAAAATATATAACTTGAAAAATCCCCAAAATCCAAGACTTATTTTGGGTATTGCAACAAAAGGCGTAGCTAAGATAATACATGAACTTAATGAGGGTTTTATTTATGCAGATTATGGGGGCTCGATCTATTACTTACCTAAAAATGGAGCTTCTCCAAAATTTCTTACAAAAGTAAAAGATAAAGTTACTGGGCTTGTAAAAATTAATGAAGCTTTTGTGTATAGTTATTTTTATAGGAGTAGGCTGAGTTCTATTTATGACCCATTTCACCCATCAAATATTGAAAGAATCAATCAGATTAAAGTAGCTTTTAAAATCTTTAAGGATTATCCCGTTATTGGCGTTGGCAATATTGATTTCAACGAAATTTATAAGAAATACAGAGATGCTCATGATAAAATGAGTTATGGACATCTTCATAATAATTACACACATATTTTAGCGACCCTTGGCACTTTTGGATTTATCATCTTTTTAATATTGCTAATTAAAATTCTTTTCATTCACATAGAAACAATCAAGATGACAAAAGAACGAAGCTTATACCATAACATTTCTAAGGGACTTTTTTCAGCATTCGTAGGAATTTCTATAAGTGGACTTTTTGAGTATAATTTCGGGGATCATGAAATAGCAACTATGTTATGGTTTATAACTGGAACGAGTGTAGCAATTCAAAGATTAATGAGTAATTACTTTCCAATTGCTAAAAATAAGGAATGAAATTTTTTTATATCATTAAGTTCCTGCAATGTTCAATTTTAATTTTCATTATTCTAAAGTAATTTATCATTAAAGACGACTTTTTTATTTTTGATTAAAATTTAGTTTTTTTGACGCCATCTTTGAATTATGAAAAACTGTTGTTAATAGATAAATGTTTAATCAAAATTTGGGGAAAAAATGAGTGATAATGAAAAAAAATTGCACGATGCACTCTTTCTCCAGTTGATTATTCAGTTTCAAACATCAGCAATGATTGGAATGGGGAAATTAAAAAATCCAATTACCAATAATGTAGAAGTTGACCTTGACGCGGCTAAATTAGCAATCGATATGATTGATATGCTTAATGAAAAAACCAGGGGCAACTTAACAGAAGATGAGAAAAGATTCATTACTACTGTTTCAAGGGATTTAAAGTTAAATTATATAGTCGAACTTGACAAAGCACAGAAAGAAAAACAATCTTCGAAAGAAACACCGAGTTGAGATTAGGAATAATAGCAAACACAAAAAAATACGACATCACAAATTTTCTAGTTGATTTCATAAACAAACATCACGAAAAACATAAAATAATTTTAAGTAAAGAAACCTATCTATTTATTAAATCACACATTAAGGAAAACCATCTTTCCAAATTAATAAATATACTTCCCGAAGAGCAATTTAAGGGTAAAATTGATTTGTTACTTTCATTCGGTGGTGATGGAACGATGCTCTTTAGCGCACAGTTCGCTGTTGAAGCAAATGCTTTACTTGCAGGAGTAAACTTTGGTAAACTTGGCTTTCTTGCTGATATTTCTTTCAGCGAGCTTGATGCACTATTAGAAGAAATTGAAAAAAACAAATTTGATATTGAACAAAGAATTTTAATCGAGGGTAAAATAACTGGTAAAAAGAAGAACAGACTACTAGCAATTAATGATATCGTAATAGAAAAAGGTGGTTGGTCTAGAATTATTGAAATTGATGTATATGTTAATAAAAAATTTCTAACCACATACAGAGCAGATGGTCTTATAATTTCAACACCTACTGGTTCTACAGCTTATTCTCTTTCAACTGGCGGACCTATTTTGCTTCCACAACTTGATGCGATTTTGCTTAGCCCAATTTGCCCTCATACATTAACAGTCAGACCTATTGTCATACCATCAGATAGTTTGATTGAAATTGAAGCTCGCTCAGGATATGAAACTGTAATGGTAAATAAAGATGGTCAATTATCCTGGAAATTACGTCCACCATTGAAAATGGAAATAAAAAAATCAAAAAAGGTATTAAGATTGATAAAACGAAAGAACAAAGATTACTTTAATACTTTGCGAGAAAAATTAATGTGGGGACTTGATATCAGAGAACAACAAAATAATATGAAAGGATACACGCCATGAAAAACTTATTTGTGTTTTTAATACCTATCGTTTTCATAAGTTTCTTATATGCACAGGAAAACACTACACAAGAACTTTGCAAAATTAAAACAGATGACCGCAGTGGTAAACCTATGTTAGTTGGATTTTGTACTAAGGAAATTCTTTTAAGTGATACTAATTTTTCAGTTTGGTTCCTTAACGAATTTAATAAATATGTGCC
>CAKZPH010000142.1 GCA_937138605.1 uncultured Ignavibacteriales bacterium | reverse complement strand
ACCTAAGGAATCGGGTTTATGTCTCCTTTTTTTGTTTGGTTGTAAATTTATGTTAGTAAATTTGCTCATCTACAGAACTGAAGAAATCATAAAAGCAAATGTAGCCATCATCAGTAGTTTTATACTATCAATTCCATATTGAGATAATACGTAAGTAATCATGTTAATTTCTATAACCTTACCATCCTGATATTTCAAATATGGTTGTCCAGCTCCCTCAAAACCAAAGAATAATCCTCCAATGAACCAAGAGGAAATAAATAACAATACATGAAGTACTAACGCGTAAATTAGTATAACAAGATACTTAGAAAGTAAAATTTGAGTTCTCGAGTAAGGTCTAATTAGTAGCAATTTTATAGTGCCCCATTTAAATTCATTAGTTAAAAAACTTGCAGCTACTATTATTGTAAAGATGCTTGCCAATGAAAGACCCCCACCCATATCTTTAACAAACGACCAAATATTGTCGTCAGAGATAGGCTTTAGGTTATGATTGATTCGGTATGTATTTAATGCAATCTCTTTCATATACGATTGTTTTAATTCAGGATGTTCGACTGCCAATTTTTCCAAATGTTCATTATACTCTTTTAAATCTGTTTTCCAGTGAAGATTTTCCGACTCATCATGTTGCTTACTACCAATAGTAACAATTATCGCTCCAGCAATTACAAAAATAATAAGAAGAACCATCATTACCTGATTTGATCTTTGAAGATAGAGTTTCATATTTTCATTTCTAACTAAATTAATAAAATTGTACAAATTACTCAATAGTACCATCTCCCGTCATTTGAAGAAATTTATCTTCTAGTGTGGCCGAAGCTATATTAACATTATATACATCGATTCCGTGCTCCACGAGGGCATTAACAATTAAAGGTACGTTTTCCTTATTAGTTTGAACAAATATATTATTTTCGTTAACTATAGCAGATAAATTGAACTTTTGTTCCAAGACCCGTAAAGCTTCATCAATTGGTTGCAACTGTAGCTTTATTTTAGTTTCGTTTCCTGCATTTACAAAGTTATTTATGTAGTCAACACTAATTAACTCACCATTTTTTATAATACCAACACGGTCACACAATATTTCTACCTCTGAAAGGAGATGACTTGAAATAAATATTGTTAATCCCTTTTCCCGAGCTAAATTTCTTAGATAACTTCTAATTTCATAAATTCCCGAAGGATCTAGTCCATTGGTAGGTTCATCCAGTATGAGTACTGATGGCTCGTGCAATAGAGCCTGAGCTAATCCTAGACGTTGACGCATTCCTAGCGAATAAGTTTTGACTTTTTTATGTATTACATTTTCTAATCCAGTTAAATGTACAATTTCCTCAATTTTATCTTGATTTACTCCCCCTGGTGTCATGCGAGCATAGTGAAGTAAATTTTTCCAACCGCTCATAAATTTGTACATTTCCGGATTCTCAACAATTGCCCCAACTTGAGCAATAGCTTCCTTAAACTGTTTTTTAATGCTTTTTCCGTAAATTATCACATCACCCTCGGTTATCTTCGTTAACCCAACCATCATACGTATAGTTGTTGTTTTGCCAGCACCATTTGGTCCCAAAAAACCAAAAATTTCACCTGGATATATTTCAAAGTCAAGCCCTTTGATTATTGTTTTACTTCCAATTCTTTTTGTTAAATTTTTGACTTCTACTGCTGCTTCACACATATAATCCCTCCGAGAGTATTAAATAATTACACGAATAAATTTATTAACATAAATTAACAAAAAAGAGAGACATGAACCGATTCCTTGATTAGAATAGATGTTGCGACTAAACTACACAAAATTACCATAACAGGTGAAAATAACACCTCTAAAGAAGAAGCCATTCATTAGATAATGCTTCAATTGCTTAACTTGAAGATTCGGCTTCTAACCGGTCATAAATCTGTTATAACTGTAGATGAGTAAAATCACTAACATAAATTGACAACCAAACAAAAAAGGAGACATGAACCCGATTCCTTGGTTA
>CAKZPH010000141.1 GCA_937138605.1 uncultured Ignavibacteriales bacterium | reverse complement strand
TCTTCTGTAAGTGATGCTTTTGTAAATATTTGCAGATTCTTTTTAGGAAAATTATATTACTTGAAAAATTATGAGTTTACTTTTCACACAATCTGACGTTTCGCATAAAAATGACGTTACTGAGTGTGCTAAAATAAATCCAATTATGCGCACGAAGCAATGTTCTACAGAGCGAAACGTTTGACTTCAATATGATTAATTCAAGACTCATTTTTATGCGTGTCAGCTGCCGCTGCATTATTTGACGAGAAGTGTTGCCACTAAACTTGCAATGATTGAAAGTATAAATCCGACTCCTAAGGTTCGACGCCAGAACTCTAGACTATTGAACCTATTCAATCCATCACTAATGGAAAAGTTAGCGATGGGAAACAATCGATTACGGAACAGATTTGCAGCTGCTCCAATTACAAACAACGAACCATACGCTAGCCATAAACCAAGCTGAATAAATATATCACGCTGTGTTATCTCTTCCTTCATAGATTGCGAGAGGTCGGAACGCAATAGCGAGAAAAATGCCCAAAGGACAATGCCGATAAAGGCAGCGAATGCGAAGCCCAATAGGAGATTTGTGAAATCTAGAAATGCAATTGGTGTGTACCAGAGTCGAAACGTTGAAACGCATTCATCAAGCTTTCCTGAGTAATAGAAAACGGTCTTGTCATCACCCGATATTTCATACTCAACAGGGCTTGAATATTTGGTTGACCGGAAGCGAACATAGATGTGCGGCTTTTTACCCCAAGGTGTCGCTAGAGTAACCGTTTGAATACATCTGGATTCAGAGTTAGTAAATTCAAGTAGTTCATTAGGAGAGGAAAACTTGATTGAAGATCCATCGTTACAACCTATTGAGATCTCCAAATCTTTGGAAACATCATTAAGTATTTTGACGATCCTTTCAAATCCTTTAGGATCCAAGAAGTAAGCGATTTTGAACGCTTTTGATTTACTTGTTTCTGATGGCATAATTTACCTCTGAATGCAGTGGCGGCATAACGTTTGCGGCTATTCGCCGTTTTAATGGCGTATAGCCGCTGTTAGACGAAAAAGTTGTAGATTTTATAATATCAATACAAATCACTAATTCGATTTTTCTTGTTAATTAACTTGGTGTGATATAAATATCAATTCTTATAAATAACATTATTATTGAAAAATTACCCTATTTATGATGCATTAAAATAAACCACAAACTATTTTTTAACCATAATTATTATTTAATCATAATTTATTATTTATCATACCATAATTAGAAAACTGTCTTATAATTTTAATGTAAAACCTGCTGTTAAACTTTGATTAAAAACTCTTTTTTTGGAAATTTCATTGTCATACACAATATTTCCAATATACTGCAAGGAAATAAAGTATATATCTAATGATAAAACAATAATTGTAGAAAATCTTGAATTACTTATTGACTTTAGAAATCCTCCTTTAAAATCTAATCCGGAATTCATTCTTAATGAAAATGAAACCTCATCAAGAAATGTTTTATAAAAATCACATCTAAATATTGCCGAAGGATTATTCATAAATTCGACATTACTATTTGGTGTGTTTTCACTTTCTAAAACAAACTTTCTTTTAAAAACCTGTTGAAAAGAATATCCCACACCATACGCAATCTCAAATCTTTGATTTTCTGTACTTGTTAATAATCTGTTTTTTTCACCAATAAAAATTGTATTAGTTAAAAATAATGGATCAAAAAAATCAGTTTCTTTTTCTCCAATATATCCTTTTGTTATTTGCGTTTCACCTTTTGTCTGTAGAAATAATCTTATGCTTGGAGTATCAATCAATCTTATTGAGGGCATAAGTGTAAACATCAATAAATCTTGAGTTTTTTCTGGTATTTCATCAGTTCGTACTATTTGCCCATAATTAACTAATATGTCAGAATCAAAATGAAAATTATCTGAGTGAAAATTAAATAATAATTGAATGTTTGAAAGCCATTCTAAGTTTTGTGTTTCTTCTTGATGACTTATACTTGTAAACGTTGTTCCAAAATTTCCACGCAATCCAAATTCATAATTTGTTTCTTGAGCAAATACAAATGTTGAATTAATTATCAT
>CAKZPH010000140.1 GCA_937138605.1 uncultured Ignavibacteriales bacterium | reverse complement strand
TCTTTTATTAAGATTTTAAGTTATAAATTACGCTCTCATGTATATCTTAAAAATCTACAACTTGATGAGTAAAAAATTAATTACTATTGGAGTAAATTTAGTGGAATCGTCCGTTCGGTTCATACTTTTATTTTTTAATTAGTAAAAGCTTTTTTGTTAAATTCATTATTCCACATTTTCAACACTATCTGTGCAATTAATACTTAAAGTTTACGTTAATTTCAAATAACCTGTTTTATTTGACTTCAAAATTTTTTCTTTTTGTTTTTCTACTTTGCTTGAACTTTTAATTCTTAAAACACGTTTTATTGGCAACATGATTTACTTTTTCATAAAGATATTTACGTTTATCACGATGCATACTCTTGTGGCAAGTAATAATAGTGATAGTATTTTTCATTCTTTTCACATGAGTAGAATGAACATTAATAAAACAGCTATGCTTGTTCTTGGCAGCTGGGCAACTGCGAATATAATAATTGGTGGTTATGGAAATTTAAAATCAAGTGGTAGAACAAAATATTTCTATCAATTCAACGCAATGTGGAATGTTGTAAATCTCGGTATAGCATCGTTAGGATTTTTAAATGCCAGCAAATCAAATCCTTCACAATTGAGCAACTTACAAATATTAAATGACTACACATCGCTGCAAAACTTTCTTATGTTAAATGCAGGATTGGATCTTGCATACATAATGACAGGATTTTACCTTAGAGAACGTGCAAAAAGTTCACCTAAAGGAGAACGTTTGATTGGATATGGAAACAGTTTATTATTACAAGGTGGTTTCCTTCTAATATTCGATGTTGCACTTTATTTTATCCATTTGAATAATGCAAAAATGCGACTGTATCCACATCTTGATAAATTATTTAATAATGAAATAGGCATTGGACTGAATTTTGAATTTTAATGGAATTCTCATTTAATCATCACTAATAGAATATATTTCATTTAAAAAAGTTTTATTATAATTAAACAAATTAAATAGGTTTTTATTATGAAAACATTCCTTATCGTTGGTGGTGTGTCTGGAATTGGATTGGAAGTAGTAAAATTATTGAATAAGGACAATCTTGTTATAGTTTTAAGTAGGAATAAAAGAAATTTAGACCAATTAAGTAACATCGAATTCCATACCTTAGATGTAACCAAATCAATTGATGATTTCCCGATATTGGATTACAAGCTTGATGGTTTGGTTTACTGCCCTGGTACAATAAACTTAAAGCCTTTTAAAAATTTTAAAATAGAAGATTTTCAATATGATCTGGAGGTGAATTTTCTAGGAGCTGTGAAAGTTATTAACAAATATTTAAATAACTTAATGCACGCTGAAAAGTCATCTATCGTTTTATTTAGCACTGTGGCGGTTCAAACGGGTATGCAATATCATGCATCAATTGCATCAGCCAAGGGCGCAATAGAAGGGCTAACTCGATCCTTAGCCGCTGAATTTGCACCAAATATAAGAGTAAATTGTATTGCTCCTTCAATAACACTTACTCCCCTTGCAGAAAAATTTCTTAATAGTGATTCAAAGATTAAAGCTTCAGAAGAAAGACATCCCTTGAAAAGAATAGGTAACGCAAAAGAAATAGCCGAACTTGTAACTTTTCTTCTCTCAGAATCTGCATCATTCATTACAGGACAAATAATAAAAGTGGATGGTGGACTTTCCACACTAAAAAC
>CAKZPH010000139.1 GCA_937138605.1 uncultured Ignavibacteriales bacterium | reverse complement strand
TTAATTATATTTGACGTAAAAATTTTGAGGGAAATATGAAGGCATTAAAAATGTTGAGTTTAATTTTCTTTTTATTCATCAATTCAGCTTGGAGTCAAACAGGCACAAAAAAATTTACAGTCGAAGAAATTTATGGAAGTTCAAAGTTTTTTTCCCAAGGACTTAGAATGGTTAAGTGGATTGATGAAGGTAAGAAATTTTCATATCTAGAGACAGATTTTTTGACAAGAACAACTCACATAAAAGTATACAATCCTCAAACAAAGAAAAAAGATATTATAATTTCTTCCAGTGATTTGAAGTTATCATCTCAAGAATCAAAATTTACAATAATGAACTATGAATTTTCGCCGGATGGACGATATATTTTATTCACAGATCTTTTGCCTGCCCGAAGCATAAAGAGCGGCGGGAAAATTCACCTGTATGACTTAAAGAAGAATGAATTCTCGCTTGTCGAAACAGGAAGTAATGTAATGAACGTCAAATTTTCACCCGATAGTAAAAAGTTAGGTTATGTAAAGAATGATAACCTTTTCATCTACGATATCGAATCAAAAACTGAAGAACAACTAACTTATGATGGAAACGGAATTATAATTAATGGTCATTTTGACTGGGTTTATGAAGAGGAGTTTTCAATTATTGATGGCTGGTACTTCTCACCGGATGGAAAACAAATTGCTTTTTGGCGTCTGGACCAATCGCCTGTACCAGAAATTGAACTACAACTTTTCGATTCACTTTACTTCAATAAAATTAAAATGAGATACCCCAAATCAGGTGCGAGAAATTCCATTGTAAAAATCGGAGTAATTAATTTAGATACAAGAGAAACAAAATGGATGAATATTGGCGATGAAACTGACATTTACATTCCCAGAATTTACTGGACAAATAATCAGAATGAATTAGTCATTATGAGACTTAACCGTCTTCAAAATAAACTTGAACTCCTTTTATCAAATACTTTAACTGGAGACGCAAAATTACTATATACTGATACAGATTCATGCTGGGTTGATGTGGAAGGTTTGGATATATACTTTTTGAAAGATAATAAAAGATTTTTGATTACTTCTGAAAAAGATGGATTTAAACATATTTATCTATACGAACTTTCAGGTAAATTTATTAAACAAATAACAAAAGGAAACTGGGAGGTTTCTGATTTAGTCAGTGTGGATGATATAAATAAAACTATCTATTTCATTTCAGGAATGGGAAATCCGTTAGTTCGAAATCTTTACAAAATTAATTTTAACGGGAAAGATCTAAAAAGAATTACAAACCAGGGGGGAACTAACTCAATTAATCTCTCACCTAATTTCAAATATTTTATCCAGACAAATTCAAGCGTAAAATCTATTCCAAAGACTTTTCTTTGTGAAATATCAGGAAGAGTAATAGACACATTAATTGATAACTTAAACTTGGAAAAATCGTTAAAGGAATATAGTTTCAACTATCCCGAGTTTGTTACGTTTAACACTGAAGATGGTATTACTATAAATGCAATTATGATTAAACCAGTAGATTTTAATCCAGAAAAAAAATATCCTGTTTTATTCTATAATTATTCTG
>CAKZPH010000138.1 GCA_937138605.1 uncultured Ignavibacteriales bacterium | reverse complement strand
AATATCAAAAGAAACACTAAAATTCAATCTTACCTTTACGTTTTTTAATCGTCCAATCATAAACGAAAGCCGACGCTATGAATATTGATGAATATGTCCCTGTAATTGTACCTACGAAAAATGTAAAGGCAAAACCACGATTAACTTCACCTCCATATACTAAAAGCGCAACTAAAACGAGTAGAACCGTCCCAGTAGTTAAAATTGTTCTTGATAAAGTTCGATTAATGCTCATATTCATTAAATTTTTCAAATCCATGGTTTTATATATTTTCAAATTCTCACGAATTCGATCGAACACCACTACTGTATCATTCACTGAGAATCCAACAAGGGTAAGAAAGGCAGCTATGATAGATTGAGTAATCTCTAAGTTAAGACCGGGAATTATTCCGTTAAAGAAAGAAACAAAACCTAAAGTTATCAAAACGTCATGAAATAAAGCTAAAACTGCACCAACACCAAACACAAATTTAAATCTAAATCCTATATAAATTAATATGGCAATCAAAGCAAAGATTACAGCAAGAAAAGCATCTCTTCTAAGTTCTTTACCAATTTTTGGACCTACTTTATCTTCTTTAATTATTTCGAACTTGTAGTCTTTAAAGTGCTGTGCCAATCCTTCTCTTATTAAATCAGAAACAGTTACTCTTACAATAACATCCCGATTTCCCTCTTCAAGAGAATAAACTCCCGCTTGAAAATAGTTCATAATTAAATGATCGGCTACTAATTTTGCAGAATCACTGGAGGGCAACGTGTAAACGATGGAATTTGTAGTCCTTTCTTTTACGGTAAACAATGTATCTGGAAGAATTTCTTTAATGGAAGAGTTGATTTTATTTATAAGGTTATCAAATTGTTCTAGTGCAATCTCTTGAAGCGGCGTTCTTATTAAGATATTTTCAGATGTTGTTCCGAAAGTCTTTACTTCAACATTACCAATTCCAATTTCAGATGCTGCTTTTCGAACTTCAGAGAGATCTACAGCTTTATTAAAGCTAACAACCACTTCAGTACCACCACTAAAATCAATCCCATATTCCAGTCCTTTTACAAACACAGAGATCAAACCTAAAATTATAATAACCATTGATAGAACGTATAATTTTTTTCTTTTTCCGATAAAGTCTATGTTTATATTATCAAAAAGTCTCATAATTAAAATTCTCCTGATAAACTAACCGAAGTTAGGCTTCCTGCCTTGTTCAACATATAAATCGAAAATTAGTCTTGTAATGACAAGTTGTGTAAATAAAGTTGAGGCAATACCAATCATAAGAGTTAAAGCAAATCCTTGAATTGGACCACTACCAAACTGATATAAAATTAAACCAGTAAAGAAAGTAGTAATTTGACCATCGAAAATAGCAGTGAAGGCTTTTGAATATCCTGCATCAATTGCAGCTTTCATTGTTTTACCTGTTTTCAATTCTTCGCGTATTCTTTCATTAACCAAGACATTTGCGTCCACCGCCATACCAATTGTCAAAATAATTCCCGCGATTCCAGGAAGTGTAAGTGTTGCTCCAAAACCAGCAAGAACTGCTAGAATGAAAAAGACATTTATGATTACTGCAAAATCCGCAACACCTCCGGCAAAGTTGTAGTATATAAACATAAAAATTATCACCAAAATACCTCCAAGCAAAGCAGAAGTTAAACCTTTTTTAATTGAATCCTGACCTAAAGAAGGACCAATCACTCTTTCTTCGATAATATCGACAGGAGCTGGAAGAGCACCTGCTTTTAGTACGATTTCAAGTAGTTTTGCTTCGTCAAGAGTACCAATATTTTCGATTTGAGAGCTACCACCAGTAATTTTACTTCTAACAGTTGGTGCTGAAAATGCGAGTCCATCAAGTATTATTGCAATTCTTTTATCAATGTTATTTCCAGTTATTCTTGCCCAATCTCTTGAGCCTTCTGGATTCATTTCCATAATTACAATTGGTGCACTCGTTTGCGGATCAAGTGTAGCTCTTGCATCCGTGATAACTCCACCAGTAAGCTCAGGAAGAGCTTTTACACAGTAAAGTCTATAAATACCCTCACCTTCAGCAAAAAACTCTGGTTTTGCACTCCAAATAAATTTTACATCTTTTGGAATTATATTTTGAATCTCTTGACGATTTAACATTAGTTCTACTTTACTTCTATCACTTGCCCGAACAAACAAATCAGCTGTTTGAGATTGCGGATTAGGCATTGCAACTGAGAAAAATGGATATTCTTTCTCAAATTCCTCTTTTGTAAGTTGATCAGGTGACTTTTGAGTTGTATCAGCTTGAGCTGTATCATCAACAGCCTTACCAGCAAGAACTCGATTAATCTTTTCGAGTAATGGATAAGTGAACTCTGGATCCTTGACGAGATTAAATTCAAGTAAAGCAGTACCTTGTAATAATTGTCTAGCTTCCTCTTTTCTTGCTACACCGGGAAGTTCAACAATAATTCTTCTTGAGCCAGTAAGATGAATACTTGGTTCTGCCACTCCATATTGATCAACTCTATTACGAATAATTTCTTGTGCTCGTGTAACTGCACCTTCTGCTTCTTTCTCTAATCTACTAATTATATCAGAATCTTCTTCTCTAATTTCGCCAAAATATCTACTTAATCTGATACCTCGTTTTTTTGCTTCCTCAGCAAATACTTTTACAACTGATTCTTCAGTTACTTTAGTAATATTCTCAGTTTGCTTTAGAATTTCGTAAAAAGTATCATCTGGATTTTTGGCAATTTTTTCCAAAAGCTTTAGAGTATTTACTTCAAGAACGATGTACATTCCACCTTGAAGATCAAGCCCAAGTTTTAAGCGTTTTTCCCTTGCTTTTATAATGGAAGGATCTGAGTTACGAATACTATCTTCAATTTGAGTTAAATATTTATCTACTTCGAAACTAGAAGCTTGAGGATTGTTTTTAAAGAATTCGGTTTTTCGTTCTTCCAATGTTTTTTGAATTTCTTTCGTGTTCAGATAATCCTGAACTGTAGGATAAAGGAAATAAATTCCTAATCCTATAAGTGCTAAAACTAGTAAAATCTTAAATCTATATTTCTTCATAACTAACCACTTTTTATGAAAAACTTAGCTTTCAAATATATTATTTGAGGTCTTGAAAAACAATTTAAAGTAAATCAGCTATAAATTCTTTACAAAAAATTTATGCTAAAAAATGATATAAGAATGCTATCTATGTTTAGAGTCAAGTACAAGAGCAAAAATTATTTTAATTTTTGAATCAAATTTTTAAAATTTTCAATATTCATTATACTCATTAACATAAAAATTCGATTACTTTTTTACATCCCAACCATAGTCGAAATATTCATAAGTTAAATTTTCACCATCAACATTAACTATCACAAAGCCCTCTTCCAATCCATTATTGGGTCCAGCCCACCATCTTCCTGAAACAGCTCCTCCTGTTAAAAATCTTACTCTGTTATTAAAATTTATCTCTTCGAGAATATGCAAATGACCTTGTAGAACTAATTTCAAATTATGCTCCTTGAATAAGCTTAAAACCTCGAGAGAATTGCTTATAACTAATCCTGGTGTATTTGGTTCAAGTGAACCTTTCTGTATTTGAGTTAAAGCAGTTATGAATGGAATATGCGTCACTACAACGATTGGAGTTCCCTTGTCAGTTTTACTCAATTCATTTTTTAACCAGGAAATTTGTTCTGCGTTTACCCTTCCTTCATATTTTCCTTCTTCATTTAGTTTTTCAATGGAATCGAGAATGAAAAATTTCCAGCCTTTGTGCTCAAAAGTTCTATAGGTCTTTCCAATTCTTTTCTCAAACATCTTTTTACCATATTCGGGATGATCTGATGATACTTTACTTTGTGGATACCAACCAAAAATTTCATGATTACCTATGGTATGATATACAGGAGCGTTAATTAATTTCATAGTCTCGTTAAATAAATTGTAGAGACTATCTGCTCTTTCATAACTAACAGCAAGCGCATCCATAATCAAATCACCACCAGTTATCACAAAATCTGGATTGAGCTTATTTATCTCTGAAATTGCTTTCTTAACCCCCTCAACAGCATTTGCCTCTCTTTGAATGTGAAGGTCCGTCATAAAAATAAACTTAAATCTGGGATTCTGCGCAAAAAGTAAATTTGATAGTAAGATAAAGCATATGAGTATTAACCTATTAATAGAAATATTTCTTTTCATATTTACCTCAATTTTTTCACAAACCTAATTAAAATCATTGATTTTTATTAAAAGCTAACTTAAAATTTTGGTTAAATCTTTATTTGCAATATGCTGCAAAAGTTTAAGCTTTTTACTTTTGTTAAATCATTTCTTTGATTTTACATATTAAACAAAAGTTCACAAATCAACCTATGTTATGAAAATTTTATATCAAAAAATTATTTTTTTCTATACCTCCAATTAAAGTAAATGCCTGTTTTCTTTTGGGTTTTATTTAGCTTCGGGAACTTATTACGATTAAATTCGCATTTTTATTTGTGGAGTGAATATGTTCTGTTCATTACAAATAATCTGAATTTAACAAACGAATTATGAAGGAATTACGTTTTATAAAATTTAAACGATCGAATGCTTGAAATCGGGTTCTAAAAACTGCCCTTTTTTATGATCAGAGTTAGAAAGTTTTTACATACTAAATTTATTAGATTGAATTAAATAAAGAGATTTTAAGAACTTTGTATAAATTTATGGTAATTTTTTGATGATACATTTTAGAGATAAAAATTTAATCCCTATTTGGGAAAAACTACAATCAGGCATAGAACTGACTTTTGAGGATGGCATAACTTTATATGGCTCAAATGATATCCTTTCAATTGGTAAAATGGCTCACTGGTTACAGAGAGAGAAAGTTGGGGATGCAGTATTTTTTGTAGTTAACCAAAAAATTGAACCCACAAATATTTGCGTGCTTTCTTGCAAGTTTTGTGACTTTGCAGTTAAGAAAACTTCACCTGAAGCATATGAAATGACTATAGAGGAAATTCTGAGCAAATTAAATGATGAACTAATGGAAGTTCATATTACCGGTGGACTTCATCCTGATTGGGAGTGGGACTATTACGTTGGAATGGTAAAAGAAATCAAAAAACACTTTCCGAAAATTGATGTTAAAGCTTTCACGGCTGTGGAAATAGATTTCTTTTCTAAAAAATTCAAGAAATCAATAGAAGATATTTTATTAGAACTGAAAGAGGCAGGGCTAAGGACTTTACCGGGTGGAGGAGCAGAAATTTTTTCTGAAAGAGTAAGAAGATCACTTTTTAATCAAAAGATTGGCGCAAAAAGATGGTTAGAAATTCACAAAATAGCTCATTCACTTGGAATTAAATCAAATGCAACAATGCTTTATGGTCACGTAGAAACATTTGAAGAAAGAGTGAATCACTTACTTAAATTGAGAGACCTTCAAAAAGAAACAAATGGATTTTTATCTTTCATACCTTTGGCTTTTCAACCTGGTGATACTGGAATTAAAATGCGTAATCAATTCACTTCCGCAATTGACGACTTAAGAACAATTGCAATTTCAAGATTAATTCTTAACAATTTTGATCATATAAAAGCCTACTGGATAATGTTAACGGAAGAACTTGCAGCAGTTGCTCTTAACTTTGGTGCTAATGATCTGGATGGCACCGTAGGTGGCGAAAGAATTGCTCATGACGCAGGCGCAATAACTCCTATGCAACTTGCAAAAAATAAACTAATTAATATTATAAATGACGCTAATAAAATTCCTGTTGAAAGGGATATTTATTACAGGCCATTGAAACTCTACTCTGAAAAAATAGTTGGAAAAGTTTCCTATATCAACACATTGCCATTTTTTCAAAATCTTAACTTTAATAATTACAAAATTTTTACGGCACCACCACGTCAATTAGGCTTTTTATTCAAAGAAGGTTTTATTGATGCTGGTATTATTTCACTCGTAGATTATCTGGAAAAAGAGTCTGATTATCGTTTACTTAAATATGGTATAGTAGGAAATAAAAACGTTAAAAGTGTAATCCTTTACTCAAAAGTTCCTCTGGAACAGTTAAACAAAAAATGCATAGCTGTATCTGACGAAACTTCAACTTCATTTAGATTAATGCAAGCTATTTTAGAATTAAAGCAAGGTTTCGATCTAAATTACATCCGTGAAAAAATCTCATATCGTAAAACAAATCTTTCTCATTTTGATGCCTTCTTAACAATTGGAGATGATGCTCTCAAGTTCATGAATAATAAACCTGAACAGTTTAAATATCATTATGATCTAGCACAACTATGGTATGAATGGAAATCCTTACCATTTGTCTTTGCCGTTTGGACTGTTAAAAATACACTTTCAGAATCACAGTGTGAAGAAATCAATCAATTACTTGAAAATTCTCTCAAAAAGTTTTTTGATGGGAAAATTGAAATTGAAAAATTTCATTTATCAAACTTAAAGCTCAGTTCAGGTGAAATTGCCGACTACCTAAATAATCTAACATATCGAATCGGTGTAGATGAAATAAAATCAATAAACATTTTCAGAGAAATATACGATCAATTAAAAATGTCTAATAAAAATATTATGAACTTAATAGAACGATTCTAATCAACACAAAATTGAAAAATATGGACACAAAAGACATACTAAGAAAGGCCTTTGACGGTGAAAGAATTAATGAGCAGGAGTGTTTGCAACTCTTAAGTTATAATGACCTTCTTGAACTTGGTGAAGTAGCTAATGAAGTTCGTTTCAGACATAACCCTTATGAAGTGGTAACCTTTGTTGTTGACTCAAATCCTAACTATACAAATGTATGTAATGTTGATTGTACCTTCTGTGCTTTTTACCGCAAAAAAGATGATCCTGATGCTTATACATATTCTATCGATGAATTGATCAAAAAATTCAAAGAGTCAGCAAATCGTGGTATTACTACTATACTACTTCAAGGTGGAGTTAATCCCGATCTACCGTTCGAATATTATCTTGAACTCGTTGAAAAAACAAGAAAAGAAGTTCCAGAAATTCATCCTCACTTTTTCACGACTTCAGAAATTATTGGAATGAGTGAAGTAAGTGGACTTTCCATAAGAGAAGTTCTAATAAAATTAAAAGAAGTCGGTTTGAATACAATTCCTGGTGGTGGAGCAGAAATTTTAAGTGATAGAGTACGAAAGAAAATTAGCAAAAAGAAAGGACCAAGCTCATCATGGCTTGATGTTATGCGAGAAGCGCATTTACTTGGATATAAAACAACTGCTACAATGATGTTCGGTCATATTGAAACGAACGAGGATATTATCATTCATTTGAGTAGCATTAGAAAACTTCAAGACGAAACAAAAGGCTTTACAGCTTTTATTCCTTGGAGCTTCAAACCAGAAAACACTCCTTTGGAAAAACACATAAAAACTTACTCATCACCATATCGCTATCTTCAAATAATTGCAGTCTCAAGAATCTTTCTGGATAACTTTCCTCATATTCAAGCCTCTTGGTTTAGTGAAGGAAAAAAAATTGGTCAGGTTGCGTTACACTTCGGTGCTGATGATTTTGGTGGGACACTTGAAGAAGAAAATGTCCACGCTGCCGCAAATTTCATAAATAGAAGCACAAAGGATGAAGTAATTGAATTAATACATGGTGCGGGCTTTGACGCAGCTCAACGTGATACGCTCTATAACATTCTTAAAGTCTATCATAAAAAACCAGTTGCACAATCAACATAATGAGAAGAGACCATCGACTACATTTTCTCTCATGGGATCATCGTAAAACATTATACGAATGTTTTGTTTTATCAAAATATTTAGAAAATTTTAACGACGAAGAAGTACTTTTCAAAAAAGCTTTCTTCCTGAACTTATATGATTCAGAATTGATTCCACATTTTAGAGCAGAAGAAGAGATCTTGTTACCTTTAATGTTAAATCACTTAGATAGTGAGAATACTTTAATAACTAAACTACTGGTTCAGCATGTTACAATACATCACTTTATCCAAAAATTAAAGAACGAAAATTCAGTGCATAATATTAGATTAGTTTTGAAAGAACTATCTAAATTCCTGACTGAACACATAAGATTTGAAGAAAGGATACTCTTTGAAACAATACAAAACCTATTAAATGATGATGAACTAAATCAAATAGATTATGAATTAAAAATGCGATATGAAGGAAAATACGATTCACCAAGTTGTAGTACCTGAAATTGAGAAAAATAACTTAATCTTGGAATCTTTTGAGTTTAATGTAAATCTTACACCTTTCGAACTATTCACAAGTATCTCACCTGAAAACGGCTGGATGTTTTTTGATAGCTCCCTTAATGTGGAAGATTACGGCAAGTATTCTATAATTGCTCCTTTCCCGGATTCAATTATTTATTTTGACGGAAAAAATCTTTATAAAATTATAAATGAAGAAAAATTTATTCTTGAAGGAAAACCTTTTGATTACTTACAAAAATTTTTACAAGAAAAACGAAAATTTATAGATCTTAATGATCAAACTATTAATACTTTTTTTGGTGGATTTGCTGGATTTATTTCATATGACTTTGGTTTGAGAATAGAAAACGTAATTTCAGACAAAAAACCTGTAACATATGTGCCAGAAATTTATTTTGGTTATTTTGATTCTGCCTTGATTTACAATCATGAGAAAAGAAATTATACAGCATATTCAACAAATTCAGTCAAAAAGTTTCTTGATCGAATTTTTTCACGTTACACGCCTACCAAAAAACAAAAACAATCATTTCAACCCACTAAGTTTAATTCAAACTTTACAAAAGAAGAATATATTAACACTGTCAAAAAAGCCCTTAATTATATCGCAGAAGGTGAAGTTTATCAAATCAATTTATCACAACAATTTCATTGTGAAACCGAATTACATCCCCTTGAAATTTATAACTTACTTCGTCAAAATAACCCTGCTCCATTCAGTGCGTTAATTAAAATTAATAATTCCCAATGGATTCTTAGTACTTCACCTGAGTTATTCCTAAAGGTTAAAAATGGTGTTGTTAAAACAAAACCGATCAAGGGAACAATTCAAAGAGGTAAAACGGAAGAAGAAGATAATCAACTTAAGGAAAAACTTCACTCAAGCATAAAAGATAATGCTGAGCTTTTGATGATTGTTGACCTTGAAAGAAATGACTTAGGTAAAGTTTGCAAAAGTGGAAGCGTAAAAGTTATTCACTTAAAAAAAGTTGAAACATATAAAAGTGTTCATCACCTGGTTGCAGAGATTGAAGGTGAACTGGAAGAAGGCAAAAATATTTTCGATTTACTGTTAGCGACTTTTCCTGGTGGTTCAATTACTGGTGCACCTAAAAAACGAGCCATAGAAATTATAGATGAATTAGAAAAGTGTAAGCGCGGAATTTACACTGGTTCAATTGGATATATTTCTCTCAATGGTGATGCTATGTTTAATATTTCAATAAGAACATTATATTATGAAAACAAACAATTATTCTTAGGACTTGGTGGTGGAATTGTAATTGATAGTAATCCTGAAAAAGAATACGAAGAAACAATTCATAAAGGAAAAGCAATTTTTGAATCATTAAGTGAAAATGAATAAACATTTTGACAATTCATCATTTAAATTCGGTTATGGATTTTTTGAAACCTTCCGGAGCGAAAACTATCAATTAATATTTTTCGAAGAACACATGAATAGATTAAATCTCTCACTACGCATTTTTAACTTTAGTCCCCTTACTATTGAAAACATTCAAAAAGAAATTTTGAAAAAATTAAAAAATCAAAAATTAAAATCAGCACGAATCAGAATTACAGCATATCTAAATGATTTAAATAAAACTGAAATTCACTATGAAATTACTCCATTCAAAAGAACATTCCCCGAAAAAACAAAAATCAAACTGGCAAAAGCAATTCTTCCTCATGGTTTCCATTTACGAAAACACAAAACAACAAGTTACTTTCTAAATTATCATGAATTCAGATTAGCTAAAGATCTTGGATACGATGAAGCTATTTTCATTGACGATAAAAACCACTTGCTAGAAGGAACTCGAACAAACATTTTTTTTATTATCTATAAAAATAAAAACGAAAAGTTCAAAGTTATAACCTCACCAATTTCATGCGGTATTTTGCCGGGCATTGGTAGAAAAAAAGTTATCAAACTTTTGAAGGATCAAGGTCACGATGTAGAAGAAAAACCATTCCATATTAAAAATTTAGTCGATGTAAAAGAAATATTTATAGTAAATTCTCTAAATGGAGTTATTCCTATCTACTCATTTGAAAACTTAAAATTCAATCCTTATCACTCACTTCAAATCAGAAGAGATTTTGAAAATAATTTTTACAAAGTTTATTAAACTCATTCTAAATTTTTCTAAGTCTTATTCACTGAATTTTCATTATCTTTTCTATAAAAACATGGAACAAAATTGATAAGAGTAAACCTTCTATGAGTTCTAAAAATTTTTTGGAATACATATTTATGAAGTGAAAGTTTTTATTTTTTGATAAATTATAGTCTCAAATTTTATTTTTTAATGCTATAAATTTGTCAATAAAAATTACCGGGTTATGGAAAAGTTATTAAAACTTGAAAAGTTAATTCAATCATACGAAAGTGTACTAGTTGGATTTTCTGCCGGAGTGGACTCAACACTTGTTTCATTTGTTGCTAATAAAGTATTAGGTCCAAAAGCTCTGATTGTTCTTGCCAAAACTGAAACAATAATTGAAGAAGATGTTGAACTCGCCCGAAAAATTGCTAAAAAGCATGGCTTCAATTATCGTGAAATTGAATACAATGAACTTGAAATCGATTATTACGCTAATAACCCAGTAAATAGGTGTTATTTCTGCAAGAAAGAGTTATATAATCAGTTAAAGAAAATTGCTTTTGAAGAAAAAATAAATTTCATTCTAGATGGAGCAAATGTTGACGACTTGGGTGATTATCGTCCCGGAAGAATAGCAGCAAGAGAGAAAGAAGTTAAGTCTCCTCTAATAGAATGTGGATTTACAAAAGCTGATGTTCGTCATGCCGCATCACTTCTTGAATTACCAAATTATGATAAACCTTCAGCCCCTTGTTTATCTTCGCGAATTCCTTACGGAACAAGGATCGACAAAAAATCACTTAAGATGATAGCAGAGGCGGAAAAATTTTTGAGAAAGCTTGGATTTATAAATGTGAGAGTAAGACATTATCAGGATAAAGCCAAAATAGAAGTTGATTCATACTTGATTCCAGAATTAAAAAAACTTTTTCAACATATCGATAAAAAATTCAAAGAAATCGGTTATACATTCATAGAAATCGATCCAGAAGGATTTCAATCTGGTAAATTAAATCGTGACATAATTTCAAAAATTCCTATCATAAAATGAAAAACAAAAACATTATAAAGCTTCTTGAAGATTACAAACTCTCCAGGATTTCAATAGAACAAGTTTTAGATTATATAAAGAAAAGTGAAAAAATTCTTAACCTTGATTTTGCTCAAATTGATTTGTATCGAGAACAACGAACTTTAATTCCAGAAATTATTTATTGCGAGAATAAAACAATTAAACAAATTCTTTCTATTATCAAGAATACTTTAAATCAAAAAGATATTGTAATTGGTACAAGGTGTTCCGAAGAAAAACTAAAAAAAATAAAATCCAAATATCCCGAAGGAAAATATTCTTTTGATGGCAGAGCATTTTATATTAATAAGAAAAAGATCAAAAAACTTAAAGGAAAAGTCGCGTTAATCTCTGCAGGCTCAACAGACATTCCGGTTTGTGAAGAAGCCGCCATAGTACTTGAAGCTTTGGGCGTTGAATACAATAAATTTTTTGATATAGGAGTTGCGGGCATTCATCGACTTTTTTCCAAAGCAGAAGAAATAAACAGATGCGATGTTTTGATAGTCGCAGCTGGAATGGAAGGAGCATTACCATCTGTAATTGGTGGAATTTTTTCTCAACCTATTATAGCCATACCTACAAGCATTGGTTATGGGACCGCTTTAAATGGATTTACAGCACTATTTGCAATGTTAACCAGTTGTTCGCCGGGTGTTACAGTGGTTAATATTAATAATGGTGTTGGCGCTGCAGCTGCTGCAATAAAAATATTAAATCTACTTAATTAAAAGTTACCTGATGAAAATCGCTTTTGTTACATCAGAACTCTCCCCTTATGCAAAAGTTGGTGGACTTGCTGATGTATCTCAAAGCCTTCCCTTAGAATTAAGTAAAATCGGATGCGAAGTTAAAATTTTTTTACCAAGATATTCTACAATTGACCTGTGGATTTACGATCTGCATTATTGTTATAACTTAAGTGATATATCAATTCAACTCTCAGGTAAAAATCATATCATCCATACCTACAAAAAAGAATTTCCAGAAAAAAATCTTGAAATATTTTTTATTGATTCACCTTATCACTTCTCTCGTAGTTCTATCTATACTAACGATGCAGATGAAAGTGAAAGATT
>CAKZPH010000137.1 GCA_937138605.1 uncultured Ignavibacteriales bacterium | reverse complement strand
CGCACAGAGTCGAAATACATTATATTACCGAGAATTTTTTTATCTACTATTTCTTTTATTTTTCTGACTGCCCCGGTGTAAATAAATGTATGGTCAACAAATATTTTCAAATTCTTTTTTTCCGCTAAATCTATTAAAGTTTCAGCTTCTTTTGAATTCAAAGTAAATGGTTTTTCTACCCAAACATGTTTACCATTTTCTAGGGCTTGTTTTGCAAGTTGAAAATGCGTTGCCACAGGCGTTGAAATTGCAACTAAATCAAGTCCATGATTAGAAACTATCTCTTCCCATTTGTTTGTTAACTTGACCTCTGGATAGCGTGATTCAATAAACCGTAATCTAACTTCACTTTTGTCACAACCGTACACTTCATTTACTTCTTTATGAGACAAAAAATTTCGGACAAGATTCGGCCCCCAATAACCAAGGCCGATTATTCCCACTTTCATTTAACCTCCGTATTTGTTTTACTTTCCTCCACGCCCAAAGATAAGAACAGGAATAGTTTTAAGAATTAATTTAAGATCTAACCAGGGAGACATATTATGGATGTAGTATAAATCCATTATTACAGAATCTTTAAAGTCAACCTGTCCTCTACCATAAACTTGCCAGACGCCAGTGCATCCTGGTAAAATAGCAGTTCTTTTTCTTTGCCACGCTTCATAAGTTTCATATTCATATGGAAGACTTGGTCTTGGTCCCACAAGGCTCATATGTCCCTTCAACACATTAATCAGTTGTGGTAATTCATCGATTGAAAATTTTCTAAGAATACGACCAATTGAGGTCACTCTTTGCTCGTTAATTACTTTATCTTTATTGGTCACTTCACCTTTAATAAATTTTATCATTTCCACTTTTCTTTTTTCATCCTCACCGTTAAAAACAGTCATACTACGAAATTTATATAATTTAAATACTTTACCATTTAATCCTATCCTATCTTGCTTGTAAAAAACAGGACCTTTACTGGTTAATTTTATCATCAAAGCAATAACTAAAAAGAAAGGGCTAAAAAGAATCAAAGCAATTAATGCGGCTAACCTATCAAATACATTTTTAAGAAAAAATGATAATCTATTATTAATAGTAGGTGTTGTGTTTATTACACTTAATTCACCAAACTTCTCTGTATAAATTTTTTCTGGTATAACTTTAAATAGTTCTGAATTAACTTTAACAATAAGCCTGGTATTGCTTAACTTTTCTATCATCTTTAGTAAACTATCGTAAGAAATGTTGTCTATAGATATAATTACTTCATCAATTTCACCGTTCGAATAGACTAAGCTATCAACATTCCCAAGTACCTTGTATTTATCAAGGACGTATGAATTTACCGGAAGATTATCGTCATAAAATCCGACGAGTTTGATACCAAAATCACTTACATCTTCCAGAAGCAATTTCGCTGCAAGTAATTTTCCTGACTTTCCTGCGCCGACAATTGCAACTTTAGTGGTTGGTAAACGAATTTTAATGATTTTACCCAAGAAATATCGTAAGAATACCAGCCTTGATAATGAGATTAAAGTAAAAGAAGTTAAAATAAAAATAAATAAAAACAAACGTGGATCAGAGTAATATGGAAAATTTAAGAAGAAAAGAAAGGTCACAATTATTAATGTAGAATAAAAGTATGATTTAACAATGAAGACCAGCTGGGTTGCACGTTGTAGCAGAACGTTTAGTTTATAGAGGTTGTTTGCATAAAAATTATAAATAAAAATTCCTACAATGACAAAACTCAAAACAAAAAAGAGTATACTGACTGTGTCCCAATTATTATGAAAGAAACAGCCAAAATAAACCGAATAATAGGAAATGAGTAAGATTATAAAATCAATCAAAAACAAAGAGAATTTATAAGGTGAAATTTTCAGCATATAAAGAGAATTTTTAGTTTAAGTTAAAAAATACTCTTTAATTTTTGAAGCAACAAATTCAATTTGTTCATTTTTTAATTCAGGAAACATGGGAAGAGATAAACCATTTTCTGCTAAATTCTCTGAAATTGGGAAATCACCTTTTTTATATCCTATATGCTCAAAACAAGGTTGTAAATGTAATGGAATTGGATAATGTAAGCCT
>CAKZPH010000136.1 GCA_937138605.1 uncultured Ignavibacteriales bacterium | reverse complement strand
CCACGTCCAATTCCGACACCAATTGAAAATTTACGCCCTGCACAAGAAACTTGTGAGCAATGTCACTGGCCGCAGCACTTTTATACTGAAAAACAAGTAGTAAATGATTACTTCGAAAGCGATGAAAAAAATACTCTATGGAACTTATATCTCCTTATGAAGGTCGGCGGTGGCTTTGAAGAATCAGGTGTCACCTCTGGAATTCACTGGCATATGAATATTAAAAATAAAGTTAAATACTATGCTCTAGATAAAGAGCGACAAATTATTCCTTATATTGAAGTTGAAAGATCAGATGGTACTAAAGTAACCTATAAAAGTACTCAAATTGATTTTAACAAATTAGATTTAACGAAAATGAATTCGAGAGTTATGGATTGTATCGATTGTCACAATCGTCCTACTCATATTTTTCATCCTCCTGCAAGAGCTGTTAATCATGCTTTATCACTTGGATGGATTGATAGAACATTGCCCTTTATAAAATCAGTATCAGTTCAAACTTTGGAAAATAACTATACGTCTAAAAAGATCGCTTTAGACAGTATTAAAACCTATATAACAGATTTTTATAGGTTAAATTATCCAGAAATCTTCAAACAAAAATTTGCTGAAATTGAAAAAGCCATTATTGAGGTTCAAAAAATTTATAATAGAAACTATTTCCCGGAAATGAAAACAAATTGGATAAATCATTTTGATAATGTAGGTCATATGTACTATCCAGGATGTTTTCGTTGTCATGATGGAAAACATGTTAGTGATGATGGAAAGGTCTTAACGAAAGATTGCAATGTTTGTCATACGATTTTATCTCAAAGTTTCGAAAACGAACCGGTTCGATTATCTCTTAATGGCCTTGAATATAAGCATCCTGTTGAGATTGGCAACGACTGGTTTGATGTAAATTGTTCAGAATGTCACGGTAAAAAAATTGAAGAAAAAGCTTTAATGGAAAAGTTTGCATTGAAGTAATTTGCCTTTAGATCATTGACTTATAAACTGATACACACTTTCATAAAAAAAATCAGACTTTATTGTATTAAGGAGAATGAAAAAAATTATACTCGCTAATTTTTTTGGTTCTTGTGAAATATATCGCAAAAAAGGTTTGACAGAATATATAAATGAGTTCAACCAGCGGCACAAAAACCGCATCGAAAACTAGAAAAAAAAGGATGATGATTGAACTTGGTTTGTTTGTTTTTAAATGAAGGAGAAAAAACATTTGGTTCGGCTAGCAATTATAATTTTTTTTCTAAAGGAAAACCTTTTTCCTTTTTATGCTTGTACATTAAAAAAATTCTAAATCGTACTATTTATACTTTTTATAATAGTAGATTAAGTGTATATTTATGCATGAGCTATCAATTGCAAAAGAAATCATTACTATAGTAAAAGAGAGCATTCCTGATTCAACTTGGAAAGTTAAGACTGTTAAAGTAAAAGTTGGTAAGTTAAGTGGTGTATTGATTGATTCATTAAAATTTAGTTATGAATCGATAGTTAGAAATACTGAGTTGGAAGGTTCTCAAATCGATGTTGAAGAGATACCATTAAAACTTTTTTGCCGAAAGTGTTTAAATGAATTTGATACAAATGATTATATTTTTTATTGTGTTAATTGTAATAGTTCAGAAATAGAAGTAAAAGCTGGTAATGAATTATTTGTATCTGAGGTTGAATTAAAATCTAATGAGGATTAAACATGAGTGTTATAACCATTGAAAGGAAAGTTCTTGAAAAAAATGACATTATAGCTAATCAGAATCGTGAAAAATTTAAAGAAAAAAAATTATTTGTGATTAACATAGTTAGTTCACCAGGTTCTGGCAAAACATCTTTAATTGAAAAAACGATAGAACTTTCAAAAGGACTTTTGAAAATAGGCGTAATTGAAGGAGATGTTCAGACGAACATTGATGCTGAGAGGGTGAATAAATTTAATGTACCGGTTGTACAGATTGTTACGAACGGTGGTTGTCATTTGGAAGCAAATCTTGTAAAGGAAGCATATAAAAAGATAGAAAATGAAGATTTTAATTTATTAATAATTGAAAACGTTGGAAATCTGGTTTGTCCTTCTAGTTACGATTTAGGAGAAGATGCAAAAGTAGTAATATTGAGTACAACTGAGGGAGATGATAAACCTTTAAAATATCCCGCAATGTTTCGAATTGCTTCTGTACTAATAATTAATAAAATCGACTTATTGCCTTATTTAGATTCTAATATTGAAACAATGAAAAGGAATGCACTCTCAATAAATCCTCAACTTAAAATATTTGAAACTTCTTGTAAAACTAATTCTGGTTTGGGTGAGTGGATTAGTTGGTTGGAAAGTAATGTTGAAAAGTGATGGATCTACGTGCTAAAATCTTAATACGTGGTGCAGTTCAAGGGGTAGGCTTTAGACCGTTTATATACAAATTAGCAAAGGAGTTAGGTCTTGTTGGTTATGTGCTGAACTCATCTATTGGAGTAACAATTGAAATTGAGGGTAATAAAACTGTAATTGATAAGTTTATTTCCAGACTTGAAAAAGAAAAACCCCCTAGATCCATCATCATTTCAATGGAAATATCTTATTTAGATAAAATTGGCTATAATAGTTTCATAATAAAACACAGTGAAAAGACAGAAGAACTTTCCGCATTAATTTTACCTGACATTGCTGTATGCTCCGATTGTTTGAATGAATTATTTGATCCTGGTTATAGAAGATATTTATATCCCTTTATAAATTGCACGAATTGTGGTCCTAGGTATACAATAATTGAAAAAATGCCCTATGATCGTCCAAATACTTCTATGAAAATTTTTGAAATGTGCTCCGAATGTAAATGGGAATATGAAAATCCATTGGATAGACGATTTCATGCTCAACCAATTGCCTGTCCACAATGTGGACCTCACGTTGAGATGTGGGATGCAAGAGGTAATGTAATTGAAGTATCGGATTGGTTAAACTTATGCATAGAATTAATCAATCAAGGTCAAATCATTGCATTAAAAGGAATTGGTGGCTTTCATTTAATATGTGATGCTAATAATGATGAAGTTATAATCAAATTAAGAAGACGAAAACGTAGGGAAGAAAAACCCTTCGCCTTGATGTATCCCTCGATTGAAATGATAAAGAAAGATTGTACAGTAGACGAACAAGAAGAAAGGTTGTTAAAGGCACCTGAGGCTCCAATAGTTTTATTAAAAAAGAGAAGATCTGCATCAAAAAACATAAGTGATCATATTGCTCCAAATAATCCTTATTTAGGAATAATGCTCCCTTATGCTCCGATACATCACTTGATAATGAAGAAGTTAAACAAACCAATAGTTGCAACTAGTGGTAATATTTCGGAGGAGCCAATTTGTATTGATGAAATTGAAGCATTAACTAAACTACATGGGATAGCTGATTATTTCATTGTTCATAATCGGCCAATTGTACGGCATTGTGACGATTCAATAGTTCGTGTTGTAAAAGGAAAAGAATTTATGATTCGAAGAGCCAGAGGTTATGCACCTTTACCAATTGAGTTTATGAAAAATGAAATGGAGGAAAATATAATTGCGGTTGGTGGGCATCTTAAAAATACAATATCAATCAGGAAAAAAAATTTAATATATATAAGTCAGCATATTGGAGATCTTTCTACAGAAGAATCATTTAATGCCTTTACAAGAACAACCAAAGATATGAAGGATTTGCTAGATATCAATAACTTTAAATTTGTTGGTGATCTACATCCAGGATATATGTCTACTAAATTTATTCAGAACAGTGGTATTAATTTTACATTAGTTCAACATCACTTAGCTCATGTTATCAGTTGTAAGATTGAAAATGAAG
>CAKZPH010000135.1 GCA_937138605.1 uncultured Ignavibacteriales bacterium | reverse complement strand
ATTAATAATAAATGGAGGAATAAATGCCCAGAAAAAAAATCTCCCTTATTGGCGGAGGTCAAATAGGCGGCGTACTTACTCAGCTTATCGCTAGAAAACAATTAGGGGATGTTGTCCTTTACGATATTGTGGAGGATATGCCAAAAGGCAAAGCTCTTGACATTGCAGAAGCATCCAGAATAGACGGATTTGACGTCAAAGTAATTGGTACCAATTCATATGAAGATACAAAAAATAGTGATATTGTGATTATAACTGCAGGATTACCAAGAAAACCGGGCATGAGTAGAGATGATCTTCTCACTACAAATGCCGAAATAATGAAAGTCGTAGCTGAAAACATTAAAGTTACATCACCTGAAGCAATTGTAATTGTACTTTCTAATCCACTCGATGCAATGGTTACTCTTTGCAAAGAGGTTACCGGGTTCGAACCAAACAGAGTGATGGGGCAATCAGGAGTTCTTGATTCTTCAAGATTCGCTACATTTTTGTCCTGGGAGCTTGGCGTTTCGGTTAAAGATATAAATGCTCTTGTTTTAGGTGGACATGGTGATACGATGGTGCCTTTGGTTCGTTATGCAAATGTTAACGGAATTCCTGTAATGGAATTACTCGAACAAAAATATGGTGATGTGCAAAAAGCTAAAGAGGTTATGACTGCAATTGTTGAACGAACAAAGATGGCTGGAGGTGAGGTTGTAAAACTTCTCAAAACTGGTTCAGCGTTTTATTCACCTGCGAGTTCCACAATAGATATGGTTGAATCAATAATTTTTGATGAAAAAAGAGTATTACCGGTCTGTGCTTACTTACAAGGTGAGTATGGAGTGAATGGATATTATGTTGGTGTTCCGGTAATTCTTGGTGAAAACGGTGTTGAGAAAGTAATTGAAATTTCATTGAATGAAGAGGAAAAGGCTTTATTCGAAAACTCTGTTAATGCTGTAAAGAATCTAGTGGCTGATATGAAGAGGCTCGGTTATTAGAATTTAATCGCTTCTTTCACGGGGCTAATCGCTTTATCGAGTGATTAGCCCTATTTCTAATAAAACCATTACTGATCTTTTTTACTGTTAAACATTTGGGCATAAGTGTTGTCTCAAATAAGAATTAAGTTTTTTAATTTATCTTGAGAGATTTAATTTTACTAATCTATTGATTTAACTAATCATTTATCCACTTCTAAAAAATAATCTTTATAATTTTGGATTTTATCTTTGATATTTGTTACTAATATATCCTTGTTTGAGTTAGCAATGATAGATAAATTTGAAAAAATATAAAGGAGAAATTAGATGAAGTTCGAAGGTGTCGATTATTATCATATTGATGATTTACTTTTTGATGATGAAAAAATGGCAAGAAATACCATAAGAGAGTTTGTAGATGATAAAGTTCTTCCCATTATCGAAAAACATTATCGGGAAGGCACTTTCCCAATGCATTTAGTCCCAGAAATGGCAGCGCTGGGAATTTTTGGAGCAACTCTTCCAGAAAAATATGGTTGTGCAGGATTAAACAATGTAGCTTATGGTTTATTGATGCAAGAATTGGAAAGAGGTGATAGTGGTATCAGGAGTTTTGCTTCTGTTCAGAGTGCTTTAACCATGTATCCGATTTATACCTTTGGAACAGAAGAGCAAAAAGATTACTGGTTACCAAAGCTAGCACGTGGTGAAAAGATAGGATGTTTTGGTTTAACTGAACCTGACTATGGTTCAAATCCTGGTGGAATGATTACACGAGCAGAAAAAGTTGACGGCGGATTTATCTTAAACGGTACAAAGATGTGGATAACAAATGGTTCTATTGCTGACGTTGCTGTTGTTTGGGCAAAATGGAATGGAGTGGTTCATGGTTTTTTAGTTGAAAAAGACTTTAAAGGATTTTCAGCTCCAGAAATGAAAGGTAAACACTCACTTCGTGCTTCCATTACTTCTGAACTGGTGCTTGATAATGTTTTTGTTCCTGATTCTCATTGGTTGCCAAATACGCAAGGTCTTAAATCGGCATTGATGTGTCTTACTCAAGCTCGTTATGGAATTGCCTGGGGAGTGATTGGTTCAGCAATGGTCGCTTACACCACTGCACTAGATTATGCAAAATCCAGAATTCAATTTTCAAGGCCTATTGCAGGTTATCAATTAATCCAGGCTAAACTTGTTTGGATGTTAACAGAGATAACAAAAGCACAATTGTTGGTACTTCAATTAGGGCGATTAAAGGACCAGGGTAAAGCGAGATATACCCATGTTTCTATGGCTAAAAGAAATAATTGTGAAGTTGCATTGGAGATTTGTCGGGTAGCTCGGGAAATTCTTGGTGCAAATGGGATACTTGATGAGTATCCAATTATGCGTCACTCGGCAAATCTTGAATCTGTAAAAACATACGAAGGAACCCATGAAATGCATACTTTGATAGTCGGGGAAGATATAACTGGAATACCAGCATATGAATAAAATTTGAGGTAATGTTGAAAGGAAAGATAGTTCATGAAGCATTAACGTTTGATGATGTACTTTTAGTGCCAGCTAAATCTTCTGTATTACCACGAGATGTTGATGTTTCAACTCGACTTACTAATAAAATAAAACTAAACATTCCTCTCATTTCAGCTGCAATGGATACAGTAACTGAACACGAGATGGCAATAGCAATTGCTCGTGAAGGTGGAATCGGATTTATACATAAAAATCTTACAATTAGTGAACAGCGAGATATGGTTGACAAGGTAAAACGCAGTGAGAGTGGAATGATAAAAGATCCTATTACTTTATTTCCCCATCAAACCGTTGGTGAAGCTCTTGAATTAATGCATAAGTATAAAATTTCCGGAATCCCGATTATTGATGAAAATAGAAAATTAGTTGGAATAATTACGAATCGTGATCTGCGTTTTGAACCTAAGCTAAATATTCCCATACACAAATTAATGACGAAAGATAATTTAATTACAGCTACTGGTAGAATAACTTTAGAAAAAGCTGAGCAAATTCTTCAGAAATATAAAATTGAAAAACTTCCAGTAGTTGATAAAGATTATCGTTTAATTGGCCTTATAACATTTAAGGACATTCAAAAGAGGAAAAAATATCCAAACGCATGTAAGGATGAATATGGAAGATTGCAAGTGGGCGCAGCAGTTGGAATTGAATCAAACACAATTGAACGAGTAGATGAGTTAGTTAAAGCGGGTGTTGATGTAATAGCTATTGACACTGCTCATGCTCACTCAGAGGGCGTGTTAAAAATGATTAAGTTAATAAAGAAAAAATTTCCTGCTTTAGAGTTAGTTGCAGGAAATGTAGGAACTTATGAAGGTACACTGGATGTGATAAGAGCTGGTGCTGATTGTGTAAAGGTCGGCATTGGCCCTGGTTCAATTTGTACAACTCGTGTAGTAACAGGAGTTGGAGTTCCACAAATAAGTGCTATATTGGAAGCTGCTCGTGCTGCAAGAAAATATAACATTCCAATAATTGCAGATGGTGGAATTAAACAAACAGGTGATATTGCAAAGGCGATTGCTTCGGGTGCTGATTCAGTGATGATTGGAAGTCTTTTTGCTGGAACTGATGAAAGTCCCGGTGAACAGGTTTTATATGAAGGAAGAAGCTATAAAGTATATCGTGGTATGGGTTCTCTTGAAGCGATGAAGAAAGGTAGTAAGGATAGATATTTTCAAGATGTAGAAGATGATATTAAAAAATTAGTCCCTGAAGGAATTGAAGGTCGAGTTCCATACAGAGGTCCACTTTCAGAAATGGTTTACCAAATGGTTGGAGGATTGAGAGCCGCAATGGGATATTGTGGAGTAATAAATATTAAAGAGCTACAAACAAAG
>CAKZPH010000134.1 GCA_937138605.1 uncultured Ignavibacteriales bacterium | reverse complement strand
ATCTTCTGAGTATGGTTCAATACCTCCAGTATCTATAACATTAAATTTAATGCCTCTCCACTCACTCTCACCAATAATTCTATCTCTTGTAACACCTGGAACATCATCAACAATAGCCCTTCTTTCTCCAATTAAACGGTTAAATAATGTTGATTTGCCCACATTTGGTCTTCCAACTATAGCAACTGTTGGCTTCATATTATATCACCACCTTCCAACAATGTTTTTAAGAATTTTTTTCCATGACTTGGTACAGTTTTTACTTCAACATTTAATGCATTCTCAACATCAGAAATACTAACATCATCCAAAAATACACCATCATTTATGCAACTTAAAGGAATAATCAAATATCTGCCAAGTTTCTTTTGTTTTAACTGTTTTATTATATCCTGCCCAGTCAATAACCCTGTTACAGTAATATGCTCACCAAAAAAATCATTTATAATTTTATATACATTTACTTTTATGTTTGGATACTTTTGGTTAAATAATGCTATCAATTCTTTTATAAATTCATATGAAGCAGCTCCGGTAATAAGACTAAGCTCATTTGATTTATTACTTCCTTTTAGGTATTTTAATGATTTTTTGAACTGATGGGAAAATAGCGAAAGCATCCCAACCCCATTCTCAATTTGTCTGAATTCCTCATATTGCCAATATCTCAATACCTTTTCTTGTGCTTTTAAATAAAATTCATCAGCGGCAAAAACAAGTCTTGTATCATACTTCTTTAAAAATTCTTTTTGAAAATGCTCCTGAACCAATTTTTGTTTGTGATTACGATGCAAGAATTATAGAAATCAATCAAGCAAGTGAAGATTTAGTTGGATGGAAAAAAGGTGAAGCAATAAACAAAACATTCTTTGAGTTGAATATTCTTGACAAGAAAAATTTTTACAAAGCCGCAAAAGTATTTTATAAGGCTATGAAAAAACAACCAACTGGTCCTGATGAACTTGAAATTTTTACCAAAAAAGGTGAAAAACTTTATGTCGAAGTATCTACCCACCCTATTTTAATTGAAGGAAAAAATTTAATTCTCTGCACAGCAAGAAATATTACCGAAAAGAAAAAAATCTTGCTGGAATTAGCAAGAGCAAAAGAAGAAGCCGAAAATGCGAACAGACAAAAAACTATCTTCTTTGCTGCAATGTCCCACGAAATTCGAACTCCCATAAATGCAATTCTTGGTTTCAGTGAAGTATTAAAAGATATTTTCTACGAAAAATCAGAACCTGAAGTAAAAAATTATTTCGAAATACTTCAGAATGCAGCAAAAACATTATTACATCTAATATCTCAATTATTAGATTTTTCCAGATTGGAAGCAGGCTCATTTAAGTACCAAATCAAGGAAGTTAATTTCAATAATGAGATTATTGAGGTCGTTGATTTATTAAAGATGCTGGCAGAAAAAAAGAATTTAAAACTTCAAGCTGAATTGCCCAGTGAAGAAATTATTGTAAAAGCTGATCAATATACTTTAAATGGAATAATCACAAATCTCTTGAATAATGCAATCAAATACAGTGATAAAGGAACAATCCGGATAAAACTCGACAAAGATGATCAGTTCGCGATTTGTGAAATTCTTGATGAAGGAATTGGAATGTCTGAGGAATTCCAGAAAAAATTATTCACTCAATTTGCAAGAGAAGAAGCAGATAAGTTGAGAAAAGTGGAAGGCTCTGGTCTGGGTTTAGCTCTAACTAAAAAATACATTGAATTGAATAAAGGAGATATTTCTATTCAAAGTAAAAAAGGATTTGGTACTAAAGTTACTTTCAGAATACCACTGGCAAAGTAAATCTTTTGAAAAAGAATTTTATTCCCTTAATTGTTAACTTTCTCCCGATAATTTCCATGAACTGATTTGAAGTTATTTTTATATTTGAATAAACCATTAATTCATAAGGAAATCATTATGAAACTAAAATTAACTTTCAGCCTGATTTTTATTTACACACATATCGTTTTAAGCCAGAATTTCGAATATCCAATCACTTATGAATGTAAAAATGATTTAAGATTTTTAAAGTCCTCAAGCTCTAATACAATCACTCATGATTTTGATATACTTTATTACGAGATTACTGTCAACTGGTATAATGTCTTGAAATCTTCCGACCGAATTTATCCTGGCAAAGTTAGAGTTGTAGCTCGTGTAGATACATTAATTTCGACTAATCAATTTTACTTGAACTCATATCTCACCATAGATAGCGTCAAAAAAAGCAACAATCAATTAAATTTTACAAACTCAAACGGCGTTCTCACTATTAATCTTGATAGAACTTACTCACAAAATGAAATAATAGATCTGGAAATTTATTTCAGACGAACT
>CAKZPH010000133.1 GCA_937138605.1 uncultured Ignavibacteriales bacterium | reverse complement strand
ATGAGGGAGTTCAAAGAGTTTAGAAGTACAGAAGAATACCCTCCATAACCTCTCATTACGAACAAATATATGCTCATTAAAATTCCTGAGTAACTGAAGATTTTATGATCGTTTAATACGACTTAACAAATAAGAGAAAACAACGAATCGGTTAATTAATGCACTTAAAGAATTAAGTTAAAATAGAAAGGGATAGAGTCATAAACATCAGTCGATAGGAACGTCCAGAATTGGATATTTTTTCCAATCTCTATAGTCAAAATGCCACCATTCAGTTTTATTGGGAATAAAACCAAACATTTTCATCGTTTCAATTAAAATTCGTCTATTTTTAAGGACGTGAGGAGGTAAGTTTTTATAATTTATATGAGATTTTTCTGAAAAATCATCATAGGCAGTGCCCATGTCAAGTTCTTTTCCGTTCATATCGACTAATGTTAAATCGACGGCACAACCTCTATTATGTCTTGAACCTTTTACAGGATTTGCCACATATCTTTCATCAGGATAAATTTCCCACATCTTTTTTTGAACAGATAAGGGTCTATATCCATCAAAAATTTTAATTTGAAGCTTATATTTTGTTTTTAGGTAATTATTTACTTTAATAATAGCTTCAGCTACCTCTGGAACGAAATATACTTTATTTGATGAATAAAGCACCTGCCCAGTAAAATTATTAGTGGTTGAATATTTTACATCTGTTGTAATTGTTGAGTCCAAATTAGTTATACAGACCAATCTCGGTTGGCTAATTATATTGCTTGTCGATAAAATGGATAGTAAAATGAACAACAATCTTGTTGTAAATATTAATTTAGTCATTTTTTTGTCCTTGATTTATTGAACATTATTATTCTAACTATTGTTTTAAACTTGTCTTGAACTTGATTGTCAAATATAAACGAAAAAATTTTATTTGCCATTAAGCTCAAGTATCTCAATTTCAAATTCGTTAAAATAAGAGGATTTTATGAAGAAGGTAATTTATATATCGTTAATAATTTCCATATTCTTTCTAAATTTAATTGCACAGGAACAAAGAAGACCACAAATGGGTCCACCAAACATATCAGGAAAAGTGACAGGTATGCTTATCGATGAGCAAAGTGGAAAACCGATTGAATATGGAAATGTAGTTCTTTATCGATTTAGAGACTCTTCGATGGTGAATGGAACAATATCGAACTCAAAAGGAATTTTTACGCTTGAAAATGTCAACGTTGGTAGGTATTTCATTAAAATTTCTTTCATTGGGTATGATCCTAAAATTATTGATTCAGTACTTGTTACACCGAGAAATCCTGAGGTAGATCTTGGAACAATTAAGCTTCTACCAGCAATTTTTAGACTTGGTGATGTTGTTGTGCAAGGTGAGAAAGAATTAATAATTAATAATCTTGATAAAAAAGTCATAAACGTTGAAAAAGATCTGGGAAGTGTTGGTGGTACAGCCTTAGATGTTATGCAGAACTTACCATCAGTTACAGTTGATGCCGATGGAAATGTTGCTTTAAGAGGAAATACTAACATTCGTTTACTGATTGATGGTAAGCCAAGTAATATGGAAGGTTTAAGTAATTATGACATACTCACTCAAATTCCTGCATCACAGATTGAACAAGTTGAACTTGTGACAAATCCATCCGTTCGATATGATCCAGAAGGAACGGCTGGTATAATAAATATTGTCCTTAAGAAGAAAAAAGACCCGGGAATTAATGGAATTGTTTCGCTAAATATTGGAACAAATGACAAATATAATTCCTCGTTCAATTTCAATTATAGACTTGACGGTATTAATTTATACGCAGGATATGATGGGAGAGTAAATAGATTCAAATCATCAGGAACTAATAATAGAGTAACTACCGCTTCAAGTATTCCGTTTTTATATCAGGATCAAACAGGATTGAACAAATGGAATTCTCATAATTTCACTTTAGGCGCTGATTACGCACTAAATGAATTTAACTCATTTTCATCATCTATTAAATATCGACGTAATTCTGGCGGCTCTTCATTTAAAAATCTGGACTTGACTTCAAATAACTCAATTCAAACTGTATCCGAGATTTTCAGAACTTCTAGTGGCGTTAGAAATTTTGAAAATCTTAGTTTTATATTAAACTATAAAAGATCGTCTGAACAGAAAGGAAGAGAATTCACTACAGATTTTCTCTATTCTAATTTTCACATGACCAGGCAGGATGATGCAGATCAACTTAATAAAATATATTTCCCCTCATCAGTCGTAAATCAAACAGCTCGTAGAATTGTTGGTGATGCAAAGAACTATATGTATATTTTGCAAACTAACTACACGCATCCTTTCAAAAATGGTATTAGATTGGAAACGGGATTTCAATCCACAATTCGTTCTGTAAAATCTACGAGTGACTATTTTAACTTTGACTTTGCTAATAATGTCTTTGTAGAGAACACAACACGGAAAAACTATTTTAATTATGACGAACAGATATATGCAGCATATGGAATTTTTGCGCATTCGGTTTTTGGTGTTAAATATCAGGTAGGATTTAGAGGAGAAAAAGTTTTAACAAATTCGACCCTTCCACTTGAGGATAAATCATTTAGAAAAGATTATACTTCACTTTATCCTTCAGTCCATGTCTCTTATCAACTATTTCCAATGAACGAAATTCAATTTAGTTACAGTCGGAGAGTTGATAGACCAAATAATCGACAGCTAAATCCAATGGTGGATTATCAAGATTCCTTAAATCTTTTTGCAGGCAATCCTTTTCTCAATCCGCAATACACGAATTCCTATGAAATTAATTTGAATAATGCTATCGGGTTTACTTTCCTTAATACGAGCTTCTTTTATCGCTCAACTGATGGAATAATTTCTCAAGTTACTGAGCTTTTACCCAATGGATCCCTTTATATGACTTTTGGAAACATTGCCAAAAGCGAAAGTTATGGAGTTGATTTTGTTTTAACACAGCCTCTTTCTCGATGGTGGAGAATTATGGCTAACTTTTCATGGGTTAATATAAAACTTGATGGTAAAGGCATACTCAATATTGATCAAGAAGCTTCGAGCTGGAATACAAGATTTATGTCTTCTTTTACATTTTGGGATAAGACACAACTTCAACTAATTTTCTCTTATGTTTCACCATCTATCACAATACCGGGATTTTTTGGGGGATTTGGTGGAGGTGGTGGTAGAGGCGGAAATTATGGTAATCAAGTTTTAGCTCAAGGTAAGACATATGAGATGTACGGGGTGGACCTTGCTATGCGGAAGGATTTTTTAAATGATCAACTTTCAGTTTCCTTAAGATTGACTGATTTATTCAATACCAGAAAATTTGGCGGTGAACTGATTGGTGATGGTTTTAATGCCAAGTTTAGTAGAAAAATGGAATCAAGAACACTTTTCCTAGGAATAAGTTACAAGTTTAATAATTATAAGCAGAAGCGTGAACGATTTAATACTGATGAGATTGAACAAGAAATGTTTTAATTGATAAAAGTGAGATGAGGGAGTTTAGATGAATCTTACCTAAAATAAAATTTCGAGGACTGTGAACTCCCTTATTTTATAGAAACTAAAATTCTAATTATCTAATTTCCTTCCGCGAAGTTTTTCGATAATCAATTTTCGTGCGTATAAATCTTGGGCAGATAAATTTTTGTTTAAGTTTTTATCTGATTCTGAAATAGAAGTAAAATTAGAAATGTTATCCTTACTAGTTTGTTTTGATGACGTTTGTAAGTCAGCATTAATATTTGATTGTGCACTTAAAGGTGGTGAATTAGTAGAAGAAAATTTATAGGGCTTTCCAAAAAATTCTCTTGTTTTTCGTATTAGCAAACTTTCAAAAATATTAATTAAGTCAAGATCCTCGGCTGGATTAATGGGATAGAGATATATTTTATCATTTTCAATTTTGCTTGGTTTAAAGTTAGAGAGAGACTTTCCAAGAATTGAGTTTTCCGCGGTGAGTTGATTTAAAAATTCATTCCAGCGGTTTAAGATATTCTGAGTAGAAGTGGGAAGTCCCGTACTATTTAATTCAGTTTTATTTAATGTGATTGGACTTTCAATAATCTTGTTCGTAGATAAATCAAGTTTAAGATTTTCTGGATCGTCTTTTATCTGCGATTTATTTTGTTGAGATGGCTTAGGATAAACTTCAACAACTTTTGCATCTTTGACTTGTCCTGAAGCTATAGGGATGTTTTGATTGTTTTTGAGTTTTTTCAATTCTTCGATTAACTCTTCAATATCTGCAGATCTTGGTAGTTCAATAAGTTGGGCCAGAATTATTTCTAGTTTTAATTTTTGATTAGGTGATTGTTTTAGTTCATATTGAGATTTGCCCAGAAAAGAAAGCAGTCGTAAAAGGTCTTTTGTAGAAAAATAATTAGCCGTTGATTTGTATCTTTCTTTAACTTGTTCTGAAGCGTCAATGAGTGAAGTGTCATTTGTAATTGACACAGTAAGCATATTTCTGAAATGTTCAATCATATCGTTTGTGAAAGTAGATAAATCCCAACCATTAAAATAAATTTCATTTACAATGTCAAAAGCATCCTTAATTTTTCTTGTTTTTATTGCTTCAGTAACTCTGAAAAATACATCTACATCAATTATATTTAAGATATCTTTAACTTCACTCAAAACTACTTTCCCATTAGAATAAACTACAAGTTGGTCAAAGATACTTTGAGCATCTCTCATTGCACCATCTGCACGGCGTGCAATAAATCTAAGAGTGTCTTCGTCATATTCAATGTTTTCAAATTTTGCTATTTTAATTAAATGATTTTTAATTTCTTCCGTAGTTAATCTTCTAAATTCATAACGTTGACATCTCGAAAGTATAGTGGCGGGTACTTTGTGTATATCTGTTGTCGCAAAAATAAAAATTACATGAGGTGGAGGTTCTTCGAGAACTTTTAGAAGTGCATTAAAAGATTCTGTCGTTAGCATGTGCACTTCATCGATTATATATATTTTATATTTTACGGTGGAAGGAGCATATTTAACAGATTCCCTAATTGTTCGAATTTCTTCAATTCGTCTGTTTGAAGCTCCGTCAATCTCAATTACATCAATGTTATTTCCATTGGTAATGGACTCACAAACTTCACAATTATTACAAGGATTATATTCTACTTGGTTCGGACAATTAAGTGATTTTGCTAAAATTCTTGCAGTAGAAGTCTTACCAATACCTCGTGGTCCACTAAAAATAAACGCATGAGCTATCTTTCCACTTTTAATCGAATTCTTAAGTGTTTGAGTAATGTGTTCTTGACCAACTACGTCCTCAAATTTTTGTGGTCTCCATTTTCGAGCTGTAACTATGAATTCTTTCATATGCCTTTATAGTTTAATTTCAAAATTTTATTAGTCAAAATATAACA
>CAKZPH010000132.1 GCA_937138605.1 uncultured Ignavibacteriales bacterium | reverse complement strand
TATATTCCTATCATTGAGAAGAGGTACAACAATTTCTGATTTAGAATTTTCATCACAAGCAATATGTCCTTCAAACATATTTACATCATCAACAATTATGGTTTCTTTTTTTAGTGCAGAAGTCCCACAAACTCCTTTTCCAATTTCTATTTCGCTGCAAGCAACCTTACCTTGATATGGCCCGAGAATAAGTTTATTATCTTTTACCAAATAAAATCCTACCCAAGAAAAGGAATTAAATGTTTCTTTTATGAGCGCTACGAAATTACAAAAAACTGGAAGCCAATGAGTTTCGCATTCAAATAAATGCTCACATATTGGTAATAAACTTTGATAAGTTTCTTCTTTACTTTTTCCGTTTAGTTCTATTTTTAGCATCAGGGTTTTTTTGCAATTTATTATTCTTTGATTCTAAATTTTTTTCAAAGTTATCGAAAACATTAGGAATAGCTTCAGTGATGGTCTCTATAGGAATAATTTTAAGAGGTTTTTTTACCGATTCAGGAATTTCAATTAAATCAACCAAATTATCTTTTGGTATTAGTACTTTTTTAATTCCAAATCTTTGGGCAGCAAGTAATTTTTCTGTTAAACCACCAACTGGTAAAACATTTCCTCGTAAAGTTATTTCTCCTGTCATTGCTACTTCAGAACGAACTGGAATTTGCTTAATTGCCGATATCATTGCTATTGTCATTGTAATGCCTGCAGATGGACCATCTTTTGGAATTGCTCCTTCAGGGAGATGAATATGAATTTCTTTACCTTTGTAAAAGTGAGGGTCAATCCCTAGTTTTTTTGAATTAGATCGAATATAACTTAACGCAGCTTGAGCAGATTCCTTCATTACATCACCAAGTTGTCC
Source organism: uncultured Ignavibacteriales bacterium (assembly GCA_937138605.1). Lineage (GTDB taxonomy): Bacteria > Bacteroidota > Ignavibacteria > Ch128b > Ch128b > CAKZPH01. The sequence goes on along the minus strand of CAKZPH010000132.1, from coordinate 5,586 downwards.
AGTCAAAGTTAATTTTTCAGGGCCTTCCATTATTGTTACTTCAACATTAAGAATATCCCCACCAACACTTGTCCATGCAAGACCAATTGCAGTTCCAATGCGATTTTCAGTAGAAATTTTTTTGCTCTTAAATTTTGGCACTCCAAGATAATTTTCAATACTTTTCTCATCTATAACTTTTGTTAGATCTGTGACTTTCTTTCTTTCTTTACCTTTTTGAAGTGCAATTTCTTTTGCTACCTTTCTTAAAATAGAAGAAATTTCTCTTTCTAAATTTCTAACTCCAGCTTCGCGAGTGTATTCTCGAATAATTCTATATAGAGCTGAATCAGAAATAGTTATATTAAAGGACGACAGCCCATGTTCTTTGAGTAATTTGGGAACAATGTGTCTTTTGGCAATTTCAAGTTTTTCATGTTCTAAATATCCTGGTAGTTCAATAATTTCCATTCTATCTTGAAGAGGAAGTGGGATGTTCCATCGAATGTTTGCAGTTGCAATAAAAAATACTTGTGAAAGGTCATAATCCACATCAAGGTAATGGTCATTAAAAGCGTGGTTTTGCTCTGGATCTAAAACTTCGAGCATAGCTGCGGATGGATCGCCACGAAAATCCATGCTCATTTTATCAATTTCATCGATCAACATAACTGGATTTATTACACCTGCTCGTTTCATTGATTGAATTATTTTTCCGGGCATGCTACCGATGTATGTTCTTCTATGTCCACGAATTTCTGCTTCATCTCTTACACCGCCCAACGAAATACGAACGAATCTCCGCCCTAATGCTCGTGCGATTGATTTTGCAAGTGAGGTCTTACCTACCCCTGGAGGACCACAAAAACATAAAATTTGTCCACGCATCTCTTTAACTAAATTTAATACGCCTATATGCTCAAGAATTCTTTCCTTTGGTTTTTCAAGACCATAGTGGTCTTCGTCTAAAATTCTCCTTACGTGTTCAAGATCAAGATTATCTCTTGTTTTCTTTTTCCATGGAACTTCAATTAGCCAGTCTAAATAATTTCTAATTACAGTCGACTCCGGAGACATTGGAGGAGTTTTTTTGTATTTATTTAATTCTTCAAGAGCTTTTTCTTCCACTTCTTTAGGCATTCGAGCTTTCTTTATCCTTTCACGAATCTTCTTGAATTCAGGGGAAATTTCTTCATCTTCACTAAGTTCATTTTGTAATATCCTTATCTGCTCTTGAATTAAAAATTTTCGCTGAGTTTTTTGAATGTTTTCTTGAACCTTTAAATCTATTTCTCTCTCAATTTTCAAAATGTCAATCTCAGAATTCAAAATTTTTATTAAACGCAAATATTTATCCTTGAGCGTACGTTCGTTCAAAATTGATTGTTTAACATCTACACTTTGTTGTATGTTAGCGGCTGCAAAATAGAGTTTACGTGCCGGGTCAGTGAAATTTTCAAATGCTGAATAAATTTCACCAGGTATGTTTCTATTTAACTTTACGTATTCGTTAAATAGATTAGAAAGATGTCTAACCAGTGCATCAAGCTCTGGACCTTCTTCAATTTCATGTGTTATAAGTTCAATTTCTGCTTCAAGATGTTCTGTATTATCTATATATTTATTAACTACACCGTGGGCAAGTCCATCTACAATAATTTTTAAAAGTCCATTTGGTAATCTTAGTACTTGCACAATTTTAGCGATTGTTCCTTCGGGATACAAATCATCAGGTTTGGGGTCCTCGATTTTAGGATCTTTCTGAGCAATGAGAAAGATTAATTTGTTAGTATCGAAGGCTTTATTTGCAGCACGAGTTGAGGCTTCTCTGCCCACCACAATCGGATATATCATGTAAGGAAATATGACAACGTCTCTTAATGGTAAAACAGGTAACCTATAATTAACAGCGTTTAATTCGTCTTTTAGCTCCATTTGATTTTCGATAATTTCCAATCTTTTCTCCTTTGCCTCATTTTTTTACAAATTTAAGAAAAATAGACCAGCTATTCTGTTGAGCTGTTCTATTCTAAGTTTAAGTATTTTTGATTAGCCGTAATTTCATAAAATATCTTAATTAGGATTGTATTTTTGTATTAAGTAAATTTTATATAGACGAATGTTGTACAATTACAAATTAAAAATTAAAAAGCTATTGGGTGCCGATAGTTTCTTATTTCGTTCAATAGAAAAATCCTTCGATTACTTAAAAGTCTTAATTCCTTTCGAATGGAGATTTAATTCAGACTTTCGCAAAACTTTGACGTTTCTTAATGAATCAATGTACTGGACAAAAGATAAATTAGATGAATTTCAATTTGTAAAAACCAAAGCTATACTCAAATATGCCGAGGAAAAGATTCCTTTTTATGGAAAAAAGTTTGCAGAATATGGAGTGTCATCTAAAGATTTTCAGAATTTGAGTGAAATTAAAAAATTCCCAATAGTCACAAAAGAAGAAATTAGAGATAATCTTGAGGAATTTATTTCTCCGGACTATAACAAGAAAAAATTGATGTATGTAACAACGGGTGGTTCAACAGGAATTCCTTTTGGATTCTATCAACCATTGAGTTTGGAAAGAATAGACCTTGCATTTTTTGAGCATCATTGGTCATGGGTTGATTGCCATATTAAAGATTTGAGCGTGGTTTTGAGAGGAGAGTTCATAGGAAATGAAAGGAGACTTTTCGATTTTAAACCTGTTAAAAATGAATGGCATTTCTCCACTTATTATTTAAATGAAAATACTTTTCCCTTTTATTTCAAAAAGTTGAATCAAATTAAACCTGTGTTCATTCAAGCGTATCCTTCTGCTGCAGAATATTTTGCTCGTTTGATGCATGAAAAAGGTTTGAGATTGAATTTTAGACCTAAAGCTATAATGCTAGGTTCTGAAAATATTTATAACGAACAAATTTCTTTCATTGAAAACGTTTTTGATGCAAGAGTGCATACTTGGTATGGTCAAGCTGAGAGAGTTTGTTTAGCTTCATGGTCAAAGAATTCAAAATTGTTTCATGTATTTCCTCAATATGGTTTAACAGAGTTAATTGATTCTAATGGATCGGAAGTAACCGGTGAAAATCAAACTGGTGAAATTGTTTCTACAGGATTTTATAATTTTGCTATGCCTTTTATTAGATATAGAACAATGGATCTGGCAACACACACCAACGAAAAAAGTCAAGACGGAATGAACTATCGACTTTTCAAAAGAATTGAAGGAAGATTACAAGAGCTAATTGTTACATCTAAAGGAAGATTAATATCAATGACAGCAATCAATATGCACGATGAGACATTTGACAATGTTAAGCAATTTCAATTTTATCAGGATACACCAGGTAAGTTAATCCTGAATATTGTTCCTTCTGAAAAGTTAATTGAAAAAGATTTACAAAGGATTTATGACAACTTAAAGCGTAAAGTTGGAGACGATACCGATCTGGAAATCAAACTAGTTAAATCAATACCTCGAACGAAAACTGGCAAACTAAGATTTCTTGTTCAAAAGTTGGAAATCAGTAAATGGGATAAGATTGAAATCATAAGATGAAAGAGATTATTGACCCAAGAATAAAAAATATAGTGGCTATTTTTCAAGACTCGAATTGCAGTTATTCAAAAAATCCGCCATATCATCCCGGTAAAATCTATCCCGAATATCCATTTTCAAATGAATTCATTGATCAGAATAGTTCGAGTTGTGATGCATATGAAGCCATCAGGAATTTGCTTTACTTAATGAATTACGATCGAGAAAATTTTGGAAAACCAGAATGGAATCCCCTTGGTCATTTAATCAAGCCAGGATATAAAGTTGTATTAAAACCAAATTTTGTTTTGCATTACAACGAAGGAGGATATGATATTTTTGCAAGTTTAACTCATTCATCAATAATTAGGGCAATAGCTGATTATGTTTTAATTGCATTAAAAGGACAGGGACGTTTGATTATAGCAGAAGCTCCACAAATGAATTGTGAGCTTGATAAGCTAGAAAATGCTTTGAAGCTTAATTCTATAATTGACTTTTATTCAAAACATTCACCAGTAAAATTAGAATTTGTAGATATCAGAAAACTTACATGCAAATATGATTACGATAAGGGTTACTTTCCCTCTGATAGTTTCGTTATTAATGAAAATGCAGATCCGCTGGGGTATGAGATTATCAATTTAGGTGAGGATAGTTATCTACATAATTTGCCTGGGTTGGAAAATTTATATGGTGCTGATTACGATAGAAGTTTTACTGTATTAAATCATTCAAACGGAGTACATAGATACTGTGTATCAAAGACTGTATTAGAAGCCGATACAGTAATTTGCCTACCAAAGTTAAAAACACACAAGAAAGTCGGAGTAACTCTTAACATTAAGTTGCTTGTTGGAATAAATGGTGATAAAAATTATTTAGCTCACTACCGTATCGGAACGCCTGAAAACGATGGCGATGAATTTCCTTCAACCGACAAAGCAGACATAAAACTTTATCGCAAGTTTAATAGATTTTTTAGTGATTATTTCTTTGCGAGAAGAAGCAAGTTTGGCGATAAATTATATGTTCTAATTAAATCTATTAGTCAACCTGTTCTCAATTTCATCAGGGAAAAAAACATCATCACTAAACCCGATTTGAAGGATAGAATTTTTGGTGGTAATTGGTATGGTAACGATACAGCTTGGAGAATGGCGCTCGACTTAGCAAGAATTTTTATCTATGCTGATTCAAATGGTAAGATGCAAAGTGAGCCTCAACGTAATATTTTATCAATTGTAGACGGAATAATTGCAGGAGAAGGTGATGGACCGATGTCGCCTGAACCGTTTCACGCTGGAACACTTATCGGTGGTGAAAACATTCTTGCTGTTGATACAGCTTCAGCAACACTAATGGGATTTAGTTATCGAAAAATCAAGATGTTAAAATTTGGTTGGGAAGAAAAAAAATATCCACTCGTAAAATTTGAACCAGGTTGTACAATAATTAATTCCAACGTTACACAATTGAATAAAAAAAATGTAACAAATTGTATTTACTTTAAATTTAAGCCGCATCCAAATTGGGTAAACCACATTGAACTTGACTGAACTTAACTTAGTCTCATTAATGTGAAAATGTCGAATAAAAAATTATGAATTTGTGTTAAAAGGTAATTTATCTGTGATTTATTACTCTATAATCATTTTATACTCTTACATTAGTTTTACTGATCGTGATTTTTTTCGCAATTATTCTATAAATTTAGAATAGTATTTTCTGGCGGATAGAAAAATGGAATGCCATAAATGCTTCTCTTTTTGCTACTAATGTTTCAAGTGAAAATTTTCTCGAACTAGCAGGGTTAGTTCGATTTTCGGGCTTGCAATTGTTCATTACGAATGGTTTGCTTGTCTTATTTTGCTTTTACTTTGCTGGATTTTAATGCTCTTCTATTTTAACACTCGTCTCTTACAGTGCCTGAGTTTTTAGAAAAAAGATACAATGCTGCATCCGGATTTTATTAGAGTTTGGATAAACTGTACGTTATGTACTAAAAAAATTCTATTTTCCTTTAAGCCAATGGTATATTACTCAGTGCAGTTCTTGATTGGAATATG
>CAKZPH010000131.1 GCA_937138605.1 uncultured Ignavibacteriales bacterium | reverse complement strand
TCTCTAAGAATTTTTGTTATGTGCACATCATCATCGACTATGAGAATTGATTCTAACTTAGCCACGATTCTACTCCTTTTATTTCTCTTCCACTGGATTCATTTTATAGATTCTTATCTCATTTTTAAATTCGTCGCGTTTATTTTCTAAGGGATTAACGGAAACCTTTCTTGTGGTCATTCTCTCCTTTAAGGGAGGGACAAGTTTCGCTTTTAAAACAATTATTAATTCTTTTTTAGAATAAACCTTTTTATCAAAACCAGCAAGATATCTAATTCCCAAAACCCACCACGGTAAATCTTTAAGTACAGGAATCCCACTTCTTTCAACACTTTCTTCGTTAATATACAATCCACCTATCACAGTTTCCTCGCCATCAACCAACAAAACGTTCGTTTTTGCTTTTGTCTTTTTTATTTCAGTGGAAATTTGTCCAGGAATTGCATTACTTCTCTCAGCTTCTAATTCTATTAAAATGTAATTTTTCCCGTTTTCTTCAAAAATATAAGGAGTAACTCTTATTATAGTACCAGTTGAGTAAAATCTTTCAACAGTATTTCCCGCAAAATCTTTTTCACGAGTTGAAAAATCCGCACCAACTTGTATTTCACCTCTCACTCTATCCTGCACAGTAATTTGTGGACTTGCGATAACTTCACCAAGTTTGTTAGCTTCAAAAAAATTAAATAAAGAAACAATTCTTCCCATAAAATCGCCAAATTGCCTTTCACCATAGATACCCATTCCAAATGTTCTTTGCTGCTCACCTGCTGCTGGTGGTTGTTTTAAATTAAATATATTAAGATCCGGTTGACCTAATTTGCCAGCAATATCGAAATCTTTCTGATTTGAAAGTAACCAATGCCAGTTCAATCCTAACTCACGTGATTTTTGAACATCGAGTTCAAAGAAAACAGCTGATATGTTCACCTCTCTTGTATTTAGGTCGATACCTTTCATTGCTTCGGGTAAAGTAGGCTTTTCCAGTTTTCGTGGAAGGACTTTAAAGTATTCTTCAGTCTCTTCAAACTGAAGATTGTTAGTTCTCATAATTAAAAGAAATGCTCTATACCAATTCATTTGTATTATATCAATTCCAATTGGTTCAGTTATCTCTTCACTGAGAACGATAATTTTATCTATAAATTGTTTACTCATCTTACTTAAAATTTGCATAGCTTGATTAAATGGAAGTGACCCCGAAAGAGAAACTAATTCTTCAGGAGATGTTGAAAATCTTTCTCGAATTTCTCTCTCACCTTGCGAGTATGAAAGAGAGAATGATAAAATTAATAGAACAAAAAAAATCTTACTTGTTCTCATTTCTTAAACTCCTTTGGGTTTGTACTCTTTAATTTTAGTACCACCTTTTCGATTATACCTCCTTTATTAAGCAAAAATTCACATTGTTGTCTATCATAATCTATGCGTGTTAAATATCCCAGATAAACAGGATCGCCTTCTGTTAAAGTATATGAATTTCCATTTTTATCCATAATAAATACTCCATCTGGAATCATGGCAAGCAATGTAGCCCCATCAACTTCTAAGAGTGCATCATAATTTGGTGGAATTTCTGGTTGGATTAAAGGATAGAATACATCACTAACATAATTAAATAAAGCAGGTCGAGTATCTTCATAATTTAATGCGAGATTTTTATCATCGGTAAAGTAAGACTCCAACTTGATCTCGAATTCAACCTGATACAAAATTTCACCTTTTCCAGTAGTCAACGTAGCGTTTCGTAATTGCAAACTCGAAATTTTATAAAGTTTTTTCGATTTCTCCATTTCATAAATTAATCTAAATACATCTTTAAATTCTCCTTGTCCTGTTATAGTAAAATGGTCAACAGAAGCCACTCCAATTTTTTCAGTTCGATCGTATTCAATATTAACCCTTGTATATCTTGAAAAATTCTTGGTAATATCTAAAATGTCATTATATGTGTCAGTTATTGATTCCCTAAACGGTATGGCTTTAGCCCTGTGAAAAAGTATTGAATCGACTTTTTCAGATTCCCTCTGTAATGAATCATATATTACCGTTAAAGCTTTAACATCCAAATATTTCTGATTTAAAGCATTCAATTCATCAACTTTAGTACGGTGTAATTTTGGTTGAAAAATCAGTACATAATAGCCCCCAACGGCTACAATAAACAAAAATAGTAGTATGAGAATTATTAAATTTCTGGTTGTGTTACTCATTATGATACCCCTTATAACCGTATTTATTTGGGTCTAAATTCAATTCAAACCTGCTCACTTCTCTCTCCCGAATCTCCTGTGTATACATACTTTTCAATAATGCCCTATCTAAAAAATCAGAAAAATCTGGTATTGTATATTTATTGATTCCAACTCCAAAAATATTTACTCCTTCATTATTTGCTGTTAAATTAGTTAACCAGATTCTTCTCCTTTGAGGTTGAAACTCTTGAATTTTCAGTAGAATCTCTGTCCACTTTTCAGCTCCAACAACAAGAGTATCAATTATTTTTTGTATTCTGTAACCTGCTTCTATCCTCTGTGCCAGTTGTTCTACCCTCGAAACCAATTCCGCATTCTCAGCAATAAGAACTTGCTTGGCATTGATTTCAGATTGAATGGTCTTTAACGCTTGGGTATTTTTAATATAACTTTGTGTTAAAAAAGCTACCAACAAAAAAATCAAGATTAAGATCAAATAACCGGCAGGTGACAATTTAAAGACTTTCTGTGCTTCAATTATCTCTGAAGGCAATAGATTTAGCTCAGGTAATTTTTTCTTTGTCAAAAGAAAGTGATTGATAATAGGGACTATACAAAATGTATATACTGAAAGCTGATTTTGCTTTTCTTCAGGAAGTAAAGATAGGTCAAGTTCAGGAAATCTTAGAATTTCTACATCCGAAAGAGGAAAACTTCCATAGAAAGTAAGTTGAACAGTGGATTCAGTTATTTCACCACATAAAAAAATCTTATCAATCTCATTTATTTGTGCAACATCCATTTCAAGGTTAATTTTACTTATAATAATATCATGAAACCCGTGTGTCTGAACGCCTATTCCTAAGTATCCAGAAACATGTTTTATAGTGTTGTTTGAAATGAAAATAATACGACTACTTTCAATTCCAATATGAACTATCATGTAATTTTTTTGAGTATTAAGAGAATATTTTGATAATATATAGTTTGTAATGGCTTCGTCTGCACTAGCAATGAAAGGTATCCTTGACCTTCTCTTTTTCCAGAACTTTGCTAACTCATCAATTTGTTGCAATGCTGGAAAATATTCGTTAATATAAGCTGAAAAGTAGGTGTCGGCATTCATCTTGATATATCTTAAATAATTTGAATCTGCCGTGGATACTTTTGATTCCAACCAATTCTGTAATATGAAGTTATGGATTTCCTTATTACTACCCTTTGGAACATTATGAACTAACAAATAAGAAACATGAGGTTCAGTCACACTTGGTACAAATACGACCTGATTAAATGATTCTATTCTATTAGATAGAACTGTTGCTATGGGAGGTTCTACCATCCGTTCACTTTCCGTTTCTGGACTTTCTATCAAAATAGTATCTGAGTCTAATTCAAATTCAGACTTACCCGTTGTAATAAAATCCGATGTGATTCCTTTAATTCCATATGTTACTAGATCTTCAACTACCAGCATGTTTTTACGTTTAGAGAGGATGGCAATTTTTGTTTCTGGTCCATCAACGAAGGTACCTACGAGTTTTTTCATACTCTACTCGTTAATAGTTGTTGAATTCTTTGTTTATTGTTAGCAAAGGCTATTGCTGTTTCATATGTAATTTTTCTTGATTTGAAAAGTCTTGCTAAATCCTGTTCCATTGTATTCATACCGACATCACTACCCTGATGTATCATTTGATAAATTTCACTTGTATTATTATTCTTAATTGCAGCTCTTACAGAAGAAGTTACAACGAGTACCTCTTTTGCCAGAACGCGTTTACCATCCACAGTCGGAACTAATTTTTGTGAAACAATGCATCTTAATACGTCAGCTAGTCTTATACGAACCCTCTCTTGTTCGTGCACATCCGTTTCACCTATAATTCTATCAATAGTCTCTACTGCTGATGAAGTATGAAGCGTTGAAAATACCTTATGCCCACTATCTGTAACATCAAGAGCTGCAACAATTGTTTCAGGATCCCTCAACTCACCAATCACAATTATATCAGGATCCTGGCGTAGGGCTTGAATTGTACCTTCTTTGAAGGAAAGAACATCTCTACCGACTTCACGATGCCTGATCAAACATTTTTTAGATGTATGAACATATTCAACTGGGGAACTTATAATTATTATGTGTGCATCACAGGTCTTATTATTTTCATCGATAATCGCATCAAGAGTTGTAGATTTTCCTGAACCTGTAATACCTGTTATTAATATTAGACCTTCTTTCATGAAGTTCAAATTCATCAATTGAGCAACATATGGATGAAAACCTAAATCAGAAAATGGTCTCAGTTGAGATAATATCGCACGACAATTGAGAGAAAGTTCATCTAAATCAAAATAAGCATCAGCTCTGTACCTATAAACTCTTAAATATGGTTCTTTTTCTCTAATCTCAATTGAAAAATCCAAATTCCTTTTATTGATTAGATATTCAATTTGTTTTTCGCTAAGTATATTCAAAATTAAAATACTTGCTTCAGTTGGATTAAACTCTGGTATATCAAGCAGAGCTCGTTTGTTTCCATGAATTCTCATCCAAAACCTATTTAAACTTCCTGGACCACCAAAATCCAAATCCGAAGCTTCAACAATGTGCATGGAATAAAGTAAACTTTCTAAAAATTGACGTAATAATTGCCTCTTTTTGTTTTCTAAACCCTCAACAAAACTTTTAATGTAAATAACTTTATCGATTCCTTTTATATAATAAGGGATTAAATTATTCCCATCTTGTACAATTTCCTTTACTTCTTGCGTTAAAGTTTTAAAATTTTCAGATTTTATCTCTATGAACATATTAATCTTCCGTAGTTGATGAAATGACCTCTTCAAGAGTTGTAAGTCCAGCTTTGACTCGCAAAAAACCAGACTCACGAAGTGTTAACATTCCTTCTCTTTTAGCTTGTTCTCTTATTGCTTCCTCATTAATCTCTGTTCCTGAACTAACAATTAATTTTCTAATTTCTTTACTAAAGTAAAGAGCTTCATGAATTGCCATTCTACCCTTATAGCCAGTATTTGAACAACTTTCACATCCCACAGCTTCAAAAAAAGTAGTTGATTTTATATCCTTTTCAGTCATACCGGCCGCCAATGCGATTTCTTTATCAAAATCTTTAGCAGGAATTTTACATTTTTCACACAACTTGCGAATTAATCTCTGAGCAACTATGATATTGATTGCGTAAGCAATTAGGAAAGGTTCTATGCCCATTTTAAAGAGTCGAGAAATAGCACTTGGTGCATCATTTGTGTGGAGTGTTGAAAAAGTTAAATGCCCAGTATTTGCTAGTTTTATAGCTATTTCTGCTGTTTCTTTATCGCGCATCTCACCAACAAGGACAATATCTGGATCATGTCTCAAAATTGATCTAATTGCTTGTTCAAAATCCATCTTTGGTCCAATCTTTAATTGACGAGCACCTTTAATTACATACTCCACTGGATCTTCGACAGTTAAAACATTTACAGTTGGATCAATTACTTGATACAACGCAGCAATCAATGTTGTACTTTTTCCTGAACCAGTTGGACCTGTTAAAATCACCATGCCTTGAGGTTTGTTTATTGCTTTAATAAAGAAATCATATGCCACACCATCAAAACCAATTTTTTTTATGTCTGTGATAACCTTTCTATCATCTAAAATTCTTATCACACAAGATTCAAACTTTGAGCTTAGCTCAGTACCCACCATAGGAAGAATAGAAACACGAAAACGAATAATATGTCCATCGATATTTCTTTGTATAAAACCATCTTGAGCTTTTTCTCTTTCAAATCGGTCTAATCCTCTGGCTCTATCTTTTATAACTGATAACACTGCTTCAGGATATGTATTTTCTTGAATATGCCATAAACTGAGATTACCATCTAACCTGAAATAAATTTCCGTTTTCATACCCGATTGAGGTATAAAATGAATATCACTTGCTCCTTTTCTAACACCTTCAACTAATGCTCCTTCAACGAGATTTATCAAAGCACTTTTCTGAATTTCTGCCTCTAATGCGGATTCATCTATTCCCTCATCGTGTTTCTTCTCATCAACTTGAATTTCTTGAGGAACTTCTTCAAGCATCTTAAGAAAAATATTCTCAGGTGGTATAATCTTGTGAACTAATTCTTCAAAATCTTTCTTACGAATGAAAACTATATCATACTTCCGTACACCTAAATTCACAGCAATTTGAGGAATGCTTCTATTCGTAGGATCTACAGATGCTAAAATTAACTTATCCTTAATTTTATCATCATATTTTAACGGAAGAATCTTTTGCTGCAAGCAGAATTCTTTTATTGAATCAGGAAGAGAGTCAACTAATTTTCTAATTGTATCAAGGGACTTTTCATCAAGCTTACATTCTTCAGAAGAATAAATTTTGAAAGCATAAATATTTGCTACTTCTTGAAAAATGAGGTCATGATCAAACTTGATGTCTTGTACCAAAATTTGTGCTAAATTACGTCGTAGCTTATCATTTTTTTTAATTTGAAGAGCTCTTTCGAGCGTATTTAAATCGATTAATCCTTTCCTGAGTAACCAGTATCCAATTTTATCCGTTTGTTCTAAAGATTCGACGCTCATTTTAAAACCATCCTAAAATTAAATTTATGAATGACATACCGGGATATTTAGGCCTTATCGTAGCAGTTTCTGCAGAAATTAAAGTCAGAACTGTAATTACAATCATTATAAACATCGCAATTAACAACTGGATGCCTTCAATTAAGAACTTTAGTTTGTGAGTTGTTTCGCTTTCGTAATAATTTGCAACTTGTAATGCCACGTTTTTTACAGTTCCAGTTTCTTCACCTGCGTGAAATCTTGAAATTGCAGTCTTAGTAAAAACTCCTGCCGCTTCAAATGCTTCCGTTAAACCTTTACCATGGCGTATCATGATTGGAATGGCGATATTTTTAATCCTATCCTCAAAATATTTATTACCTGTTGCTTCTGCGGCAATTCTTATTGGTTCTATATTTTCTGCTGAACCAGTGTATAGAGAATAGAAGACACGACAAAAAATTTCAATAATTGACTTATGAATCAAATTACCAATTAGTGGAAGCTTTAACATCATTTTGTGAATATAAATCTTACCATTTTTTGTTTGGTACCAATATGCGATGGCCATTACCGGTACAAGAAAAAGCAGAATTATACTACCAATGTTCTGTTGTAAAAAGTAACTTAATTTTAATGTTGAAGCTGTTAATGGTGGCAAATCAATGTCGAATCTAAGAAATAATTCAGCTGTTGACGGAAAGACTTCTGCTACATAATAGATTACCGTAAGAATCAATACTATTATAGTTATAGTTGGTGTAATTAAGGCACTTCTTAAATTTTTCCTGAATTCCTGATTACGCTCTAGGAATTTAGCGGTTGCTGAGTAAATTTCTGCCATGTTGCCTGATTTTGATGCCAAACCAAGCATGTAGCTCGTAAACCTACCAAAAACATGTTCATACCTTCTGAAAACTTTTTCACTATCTTCACCACGTTTTAAATCATTATTTATATCCTTCAATGCATCACGTAAATTCTTGTTTGTTACATCATTAATCATCAAGGTTAGAATTTCACCGTATGACATTTTTTCGCGTAACAAATCAGCACTAATTCTGACAAATGAAACTATTTCGCTAGTTGGTGGCTTAAGTTGTAAATCGAAAAGTTTTTTTCTAACGTAAATAACATTATAGCCAAGTTTCTGCAAAGCTGCTTCTACTTCTTTTGCAGAATATGCTTTTTGCTCACCTGTAATTCCTGTAACACTACCTTGCTTTTTTACCTTATAGAGGTAAGTTGATTTCTTTTCTACGCTTCGAATTTTGAGTTTGTTTTTAACAGCAATTTCTTTAATGAGCTTCCGTGCTGAAATGATATTAGATGAATTAACAATCCCAATTACCGATTTCCCATTTGCAGCTATGGCATTGAAACGATATTCAGGCATAAATTTCTCGCTTTTCTAAACGACAATTAAATTTTTGTCAAGTGTATTATATTAAAAATAAATAATTTATGCAAATCTTTTAAACCATTTTTACAACTATTTGAAGATAATTTGTTATAATTTAACTGACGATTTAATCTATCGATTTCTTAAGTTTAGTTCAAAAATAAAATTAGCTTTATT
>CAKZPH010000130.1 GCA_937138605.1 uncultured Ignavibacteriales bacterium | reverse complement strand
AGTTTAAATTCAGGAGGAAATTATTTCTGGAAAGTAATTGCTTATACATCTGATTCCACTACAACAGAAAGTAACATCTCAAAATTTTCGCTTTTGCTAAGTGATATGGAAGAAAACTCCTTGAATTTATTGGAGTTTCAACTTTATCAGAATTATCCAAATCCGTTTAACTCTTCAACTAAGATTAGATTTAAAATTCTAAAGGATGTTTTAGTTTCAATAAAGTTATTCAATCCATTAGGCGAAGAAGTAGGTACATTGATAGAAGAACCAAAGTTTCCAGGTGAATATGAAATTGAAGTTGATTCGATAAGTATGAAATTGAAAAGTGGAATTTATATTTATCAAATGATGGCTGGACAGTATTCGTTTTCAAGAAAATTTCTTTTGATAAAATAGATTTTAAAACAAACAGTTCAATAGAGCATATTACTTAAATTGTTTGTCAAAAGCTTCGTTTCTATATTTGTAATATTTTTTAGTAAAATCATAGACTAACATTGAAATTCTACGAAAAATCAGTCCTAGAAAATGGAATTCGTGTTATAACCCAGGAATTGAACTACACAAAGACAATTTCTTTAGGAATCTGGGTTAACGTTGGCTCTAGAGATGAGAATAAAGCGATAAACGGTATTTCCCATTTTATCGAGCATTGTGTCTTTAAAGGAACCAAGAATAAATCCAACTTCGAGATTTCAAGTAGTCTAGAAAAATTGGGCGGATATCTGAATGCTTTTACTACTAAGGAACATACGTGTTTTTATGCAAGAACATTAAGTGAACACTTTTCAAAAGCCTTTAAAGTGCTTTCTGAATTAGTTTTAACCCCTCAGTTTCCACCAAATGAAATTGAAAAAGAAAGGTTAGTAATTCTGGAAGAAATTTCTTCAATCAATGATACTCCCGATGATGTTATTTTTGATTTGGTGGAAAAAGAACTTTTTGGTGAGCATCCCTTAGGTTTGCCTGTTACAGGTGATTCAGAAAATATAATTAGATTCAACTCTAATTTTGCTCTTAAGTTTATGCGTGAAAATTACAGTGCTGATAAAATAATTGTGAATGTTGTCGGTCCTGTTAAACATAATGACTCAGTTGGATTAACGAGAAAATATTTAGGTGGATTAAAACAACTATATAGCAATAACGTTAGAAAGACACCATCACTCAAAAATCGGCCAGTTATAAAGGAAATCGTAAAAGACATTAGTCAAGTACATATATGTATTGCAAGAAAAACGTTCGGTTTTAAAGACAAAAGAAGAACTGAATTAGCTTTGTTGAATACATTACTTGGGGGGATGTCAAGTTCGCGATTGTTTTATAAAATTCGTGAGCAAAAAGGGATAGCTTATAACATTTTTTCATTCTTGAATAATTATTTTGATGCGTCAGTGTTTGGAGTTTATTTAAGCACTACGCGGAAAAATCGTCAGAGAGTAATAGATCTTATTCAAAATGAGTTCAAAAAAATTTCAAAAAACTCTATAACTAGAACCGAGTTGGAGCGAGCGAAAAGTTTTCTCAAAGGAACTATTTCTATGAGCATGGAAAATCCAAGTATGAGAGCTACTCACGTTGCGATAGGTGAATTTTACCAGAACAAAGCTAATTCGATTGATGAAATTTTTGAGATCATTGATAAAATTCAAATTGATGATTTTCAATCTGTAGCAGAAGAAATTTTAAGCTGGGAAGACTATACGATATATCAAATTATTCCTGAATCGGGAGAAAATAATGGAAACTAATCATACTATCCAGACTGTACCGAGTATTTCGAATCGTGCTCAGAAGATGCAGGCTTCTCCTCTAAGAAAACTTTCTGCAATTGCTGAAGAAAGAAAAAAAATTGGAATAAAAGTTTATCATTTAAATATCGGTCAACCTGATTTACCTACCGATCCAGTATTCTATGAAGAGTTGTTAAAAATTCCGAGATCAACAGTTGCTTATGCACCTTCAAATGGAATTCCACAAACTATTAGAGCGTGGAAAAAATATTTTGAAAATGTAGGAATTGAATTTGATGAAAACGAAATTATTGTAACTCAAGGTGGTTCTGAAGCGATCATCTTTGCAATGAGTACTATATGCGATACTCAAGATGAAATAATTGTATTTGAACCATTTTACACGAATTATAATGGCTTTGCAACTCTTGCTGATGTAAAACTAGTTCCTGTTGCTTTATCAATAAAAAACGGATTTCATCTTCCACCTGCTGAAGAAATTGAAAAATATATCACTCCACGAACAAAAGGAATTTTAATTACAAATCCATCAAATCCAACTGGTGCAGTTTACACACGAGAAGAGCTTGAGCGGTTAGTGAGTTTAGTGCAGAAGCATAATCTTTTCCTACTCTCTGATGAAGTGTATCGTGAGTTTGTTTACGAGGGTGAATTTTTTAGTATCATGGATTTTGAAGAGATATCACAGCAAACAATACTTTTAGACAGTGCATCAAAAAGATTTAATGTTTGTGGTGCAAGAATTGGAGTTATCGCCAGTCATAATCAAGATGTTATTCAGTCGGCTTTAAAATTTGGAATGGCTCGACTTTCTGTAGCTACGATAGAGCAGCTTGCAATATCTCCCATGTTAATTGAGCCTAAAAAATATACAGATCCAATAGTTCAAGAATTTAGAAAACGCAGGGATGTAGTTTATCAAGCACTTTCGGAAATTCCTGGTGTTACTTATTACAAACCGGAAGGTGCATTTTATATTATTGTTGGGCTACCGGTAAAAGATTCGGAACATTTTTGTCAATGGCTCATTGAAGAGTTTGATTGCAATAATGAAACTGTTTTAATTGCACCTGCACAAGGTTTTTATGCAACGGAAGGCAAAGGATTAAATGAAGTAAGAATTGCCTTTATGCTTAATATAGAGGATATGAAAAAATCATTAAAAATAATTGGTCTTGCAATTGAAGAATATTCTAAGAAGTTTAATTAAAAAGTAAGGTACAAAATGCCAAAAGTCACTATTGACGGTATCCAGTACGAATTCAATCCAGGTGAAACAATAATTCAAGTAGCTGAACGAAATGGAATTCACATTCCTCATTATTGTTGGCATCCAAAGCTTTCTGTATCAGGAAATTGTCGAATGTGTTTAGTTGAAGTAGAGAAAATGCCCAAGCTTGTAATTGCCTGTTCAACTCTTGCAATGGAAGGAATGGTGGTTCATACGAAATCTGAGAGAGCCATTAAAGGACGTGAACATGTTATGGAATTTTTGCTTATCAATCATCCACTTGATTGTCCTATTTGTGATGAAGCTGGTGAATGTATGCTTCAGGAGTATGCTTATCGACATGGAACAGGCTATAGTCGTTTTATTGAAGAAAAGAATCAGAAACCAAAACGAGTTAAACTCGGTCCATATGTTATGTTTGATGCAGAAAGATGTATTTCTTGTTCACGCTGCATAAGATTTTCAAAAGAAATAGCTAAGGCAGATCAACTTACTTTTGTTCAACGGGGCGATCGTGTTACAATTGAAACTTTTCCAGGAAAACAGTTTGATAATCCTTACTCACTTAATGTTGTAGATATCTGTCCAGTTGGTGCCTTGACGAATATTGATTTTCGTTTTAAAGCGCGTGTTTGGGAAATGTCTGCCACAAAAAGTATTTGTCCGGGATGCGCAAGAGGATGTAACATTGATATCTGGGTGAGGAATAATGAAATACTCAGGTTAACTCCAAGACTAAATGAAAGTGTAAATGACTACTGGATGTGCGACCATGGAAGAATTAATTGCTTCAAATTCGTTAATGCTAAAGATAGAGTTGATGGACCGCATTTGAGAAAAGATGGTGAGCTAATAAAAGTAAAATGGGATGAAGCAGTTAACTATACTATCTCAGAATTAAAAAAATTTAATCCAAATGAAATTGCAGTAATAGCTTCACCTTTCGCTACATTAGAAGATAATTTTGTATTACTCAAGTTTGCGAAACAAGTACTTAGAACCAAAAACATCTTTTACAATCCTCATATTAAGCCGGGTGATCAGGATGATATTTTAATTCGGGAAGATAAAACTCCAAATTCAACTGGATTAAAACTTTTAGGAATTCAAACTTCAGAGAATGGTTTGAGTATTGAAACTCTTTCAGAGTTTATTAAAACTAAAGTAATTAAGTGTTTAATTGTTGTTGAAGATGATCCAATTGCTTCAAATTCTAAATTAAAAGATGTGTTACAAAATCTAGATACTGTAGTTGTCTTTGCAACAAACCAAAACAAAACAACAGAATATACAAAGATTCTTTACCCGGCAGCCACATACGCAGAAAAGAATGGTGTGTTTGTGAATTTCCAAGGTATCGCTCAAAGATTAAGACCTGCAATCAGTACAATTGAAATGGAACGCACTTTAGATGGAATGGCTTTGAGTAGATTAGATAAGTTTGGAACAGAATTTGACAAATGGGCAAGACCTGTAAAATATGATGCAATGTCAACCTGGAAAATTTTATCTCAAATTGCTCGTGGTTTTGGATTTAAGTTTGATTATATGACTTCAGAAGATGTATTTATTGAAATAGGAAATAATTACAGAGCATTTTCAGGATTAAATTACGAATCATTAGGAGATAAAGGTTATAAGTTAAATCTAACAAAAGTTATTGAGGAAAAAATTTTGGTTTGATTATGGTCGTCTTAATTCCATTAGCAAAAATTGCAATTGCAATTTCAATTTTACTTTTTATTGTGACATATCTGGTTTATTTTGAGAGAAAAATCAGTGCATGGATTCAAGATAGAATTGGTCCAAACAGAGTTGGTCCTTATGGATTGTTGCAATCTCCTGCAGATGTATTAAAGTTATTCTTCAAAGAAGACATTGTACCAAGCGCTGCAACTAAGTTTGTTCATTCTCTCGCTCCAGTAATCTCTTTAACTGTTGCTATGTCGACGTATGCTGTGATTCCCTTTGGACCAGATATTGAAATATTTGGTCAGAAAGTTAGACTCATCGTAGCGGATGTGGACGTTGGGATTTTGTTTATCCTTGCTTTTGCATCAATTGGAGTGTATGGATTGACTCTAAGTGGTTGGGCTTCTAATAACAAGTATTCATTACTTGGTGGTTTACGTTCATCGGCTCAGATGATAAGTTATGAATTATCTATGGGTATTTCTGTAGTTGGTGTTTTAATTTTAGCAGGTTCTCTAAGAATTTATGACATCATAAATTCTCAACAAGGATGGATGTGGAATGCCTTTATACAACCAATTGGCTTTATAACTTTTGTTGTTGCTGCTTTTGCTGAAACAAATCGATTGCCTTTTGATCTCCCTGAAGCAGAACCTGAGTTAGTTGGTGGATATCACACTGAATATAGCAGTTTAAAGTTTGCCATGTTCTTCTTAGCTGAATATGCGAATATGATTATTGCGAGTTGCTTGATAACGACACTCTATCTCGGTGGGTGGCACTTACCTTTTATTGATTCGGCTACGCTTAGTTATGGTTTAATGCCCTTGATTTCAGTTATGATTTTCGTAGCTAAAGTTTTATTCTTATTGTTCTTTTTTATTTGGGTAAGATGGTCTATACCAAGATTTAGATATGATCAATTGATGAACCTTGGATGGAAGGTTATGTTACCACTATCGTTATTAAATTTAATGTGGGTTGCATTACTAGTTTATTTCTTTAAGATTTAGAAAAGGAGTTTTTGATGGCTGTAAAGAAGAGAAAAAAAGATCTACATTTTTTTGAGAGAATTTATTTAGTTGAAATTATTAAAGGTTTGCTTTTAACATTAAAACATCTTTTCAAACCAAAGTTTACACTTCAATATCCTGAGGAGAAAATTGAACAGGCTCCTTCCTATCGTGGTAGGCCAGTACTAGTTATGGATAATGGAAAAGAAAGGTGTGTTGCTTGTGGATTATGTTCTCGTGTTTGTCCGGCTCTGGCAATTCAAGTACAAGCAAGTGAAACTGAAGATGAGAAAGAAAGATATCCAGTTTTATTTGAGATAAACATGTTACGATGCATATTTTGTGGATTTTGTGAAGAAGTCTGTCCCGAAGAAGCAATTGTAATGAGCAAAGATTACGAACTTGTTTTTACGCGATACGATGATGCAATTTTCGGTAAGGATAAGTTACTTGTACCTGTAGAAAAATTAAAGGATAGATTAGAATTTGTAAGAACTCAAATGAGAAAATAAAATCAAATATCAAGTTTACATTTTTAATATAAGATTAAATTAGAAAAGTTATTGCAATTCCCACCACAAATCTCTATAGGTTGGCTTTCTACTTTTTTTCTTAAAAATATTTATAGCAATCATTCCAAAAACAAATCCACCGATATGAGCCCACCATGCAACACCACCAGCGTTGGCCGTAGTTGTTACTGCCAGGGTCAACATACCCTGGGTTAGTTGAGTGACAAACCAAAAACCTAGTACTACTAGAGCAGGTAGTTTTAATATGTCCCAAAAAAATAATATTGGCAAGACCACAACAATTCTTGCTGCTGGGTAAAGTAACAAGTACGCCCCCAGAATACCAGATATTGCTCCACTTGCTCCTATAGTTGGTATTTCCGAGTCTGGATTTGTTATTATATGTGCAAATGTCCCGGCTAATCCACAAAGAATGTAAAAAATTATATAACGAAAGTGTCCCATTCTATCTTCAACGTTATCACCGAAAATGTAAAGGTAGAGCATATTACCAATCAAGTGTAACCATCCACCATGTAAAAACATTGATGTAAACAATGGTATAATTCTTTCACTAGTTGAGAAGTAGGTAATAGTTCCATCTAAATTTTCTATGCCTTCGTAAAAATACCTTATAGGAATTACACCAAATTGTTTAATGAAGGGTTCTAGACTATCCCCTAATGCAAGTTCAAAGAAAAAAGCTATCACGTTCATAACAATAAGTGCTATATTAACAATAGGATAAGAGCGCGAAGGAATATCGTCTTTTATTGGGATCATTTAACGTTTTCCAAATAGTTTTTTCTGAATAAACAAAGTTAACAAAAATGAGTTGTCAAAAAAATTCTACTTACATTTGACGATTTCTTTAAATTTATAAGAGATAAACCAGGATATAAATATAAAGGTATAACGACGGATCTTGATGAGATGCTTGAAAAATCGATATTTAGAGAGCTTAG
>CAKZPH010000129.1 GCA_937138605.1 uncultured Ignavibacteriales bacterium | reverse complement strand
GTCATAAATATCTTTTAATTTTTTCATGTCCCAGTCAGGTTGTTCACCCTTAATTTTTTTCACAAATTGAGCAAGTAGATAAATTGAAAGTGCGCGAATTTCCGTTTCCGTTACAGATGCAAAAGGTAAATGAAAATAAAGTAATGGTTTTAACTTCCCCATAACAGGACATCCAGAGGCAACCATAAATATACCAAGTAAACTACTAACTCCCGCTTGAAGTGTCGTGGTTTTAGAATAATTCCGTATAGGAGTTTCAACAAAAACGTCAACCTCTTCAAAAGATATCCTATTATTAAATAAAGAAAGGATCGTTTGAATTCTAAGTGCTAAAGGGCAGTATTTAACTTCCAGTTCATTTAATGGACAATGAGAACATTTGAAGTTCTTCAGCTCAGCCCATTCGGGAAATTTTTCAATCTTTGGTTCAATAATAGATAAATCTTCAGGATTCAAGGTAAGATTCAATTCAATTTTACTTTCGTCATTAAATCGAAAAAAATAACGAACTTTAATTTCTTTTGAATTATCTAGATACATTAGTATTAAATTAATTTCTTAACCAAGTTAATCACTTTTGAAAACAAAAAAAAATAAAAAGATTTTCCAAAAACCTTATTCAAAATTTTCTTTCAAAAAGTTTTCTTCCAAATTTCAAAAAGAATTAACGACGAAGATATCGTCACATTTAACGACTCAGCTTTACCAGTTCCAGGAATGCTTATTATTTCATCACTTAATCTTTTTATTTCATCTGAAATACCCCTCGATTCATTACCAAAAACGATAATTAACCCGGAAAGAAATTCTGTCCCCATCACACTTTTTCCACCCGCAGAGGTTGAATATACTTTATATCCTTTTGACTTTAGGTGTTTTATTGTTTTCGGCATGTTAATGTTAGAAATTAAATTCAAATGGAAAATTGAACCCATAGAAGCTCGAATCACCTTTGGATTTGTAAAATCTACAGTATTTTTGCTGAGCAAGATCCAATCAATTCCAAACCAATCAGCTGTTCGCAGAATTGCACCAAGATTGTTTGGATCAGAAATGTTTTCAAAAGAAAGAACAATGTTTGGTAATTTCTTCTCAAGTTGTTCAATGCTTAATTCTTTTTTTTTAACAAGTGCGCATATTCCCTGTGGTGTGACTTCGTTACTTATTTTTCTAAATTCTTTTGTTTTTAATTCAAATGCTTTTATGTTTTTGTTCTTTATTATGTTAAAAAAGTTTTCTCTTTCGCTGATGAATTTTTGAGTAAAATAAATTTCTTTAATATCCCAGTCAGATTTTAACGCTTCCAATACAACTTTTTCGGTTTCTACTAAAAAAAATCCAGATTGATCTCGATATTTTTTAAGTCTGAGTTTAGAAATTTCTTTTAAGTGATTTGCGGAAATTCTTTCAGTGAGCATTACTCTGTTTTTATAAATTGAAATATTTGAGATTGATAAGGTTTTAAATCGAAATATAAACCATCATAATACATTTCATTTCCATCACGTAAATATTCCTCATCACTCAATCTATCTTTGATTAGAAATTTTTTGTCTACAATATTATAACTTTCAACTTTTACTTTACATTGCGATTGATAAGGCGAAAGATTCAACACAACTAAATCTATATTCATTTTTTCATTCTCATATAAAAAAATGGTGAAATTGTTGTGAGAAATACTGCCCTCCCAAGCTGGTAAAGGATTAAGATACTTGAAGTAACCATTAGTAATTGTAGAAGATTTAATTGCGAATAATAATTTCAAATAAAAATTTTTTAATTCACCGTTTAATGGTTCACTGTAAATTCTACGAAGTTGAATAGCATGAGGATACTTCTTACCTTCAATTTGTCCGGCATGAATCAATTTCATTGAAGGTAATGTGTAAACTAAAGTAGCAAGTACTTTTATATAATCAAGGTTGAAAACTAATGAGCTTCTTGGTTCATCATGATTTTCCAGAAATAGAAATCTATTTCTTCCATAAGTAAAAGCTCTTTTTATGTATTCATTAATTAATAGTATGTTTTGTTTAACCATTAAATCATAAAATTTTTTATCGTAAACGTAATCAAAGCCTAAGTCTAACAAATCTTTTTCACAATCCCAGTAAACTTCCCCAATAAAAATAAAATCCGGGTTTTTCTTCTTCACTTTATCTATTGCTTCTCTCCAAAATTCTTTTCCTGAGGGAACCGCATCGTTAGGTAATTGATAATTTTTCCAATTATTATGGAAGATATTTGAAAGTCCTAACATTGCCATATCACATCTTACACCATCGCACTTCTTACTTAATTTAAGTAGTTCATTAATCATAAATTTTTGAACAGATTTCGACCGATAGTCTAATTGCAACGTATCTTTCCAAGATGGAAAATATGGATCTCGTCCATGAGCAATGAAGTATGTTTTTTCGCCTGCTTTTAGTTCATAAAAATCCGGTGAATATTTTAATTCATTATTTTCAACACAGTGAATGAAATATTCAGGATGTTTTTTTACAATAGGATTATCAATCGCTACATGATTGTGTACGAAGTCTAAAATTATTTTTAGATCAAATTTTTTAAGCAGTAATTCTTTAAACTTTGTGTAAAACCTATC
Source organism: uncultured Ignavibacteriales bacterium (assembly GCA_937138605.1). Classification (GTDB taxonomy): domain Bacteria; phylum Bacteroidota; class Ignavibacteria; order Ch128b; family Ch128b; genus CAKZPH01. The sequence continues at coordinate 22,400 of CAKZPH010000129.1, read as the reverse complement.
GGCACCAAAGGATTTTGAAACTGAATAACTCTTAATCGCATAAGGTGAGCCAATAACATCTTCTATTGTCCAGCCTGGCAATGATTCATCATATCTTCGATGAAGTTCTTTCATTTCCCGAGCTATTTTTTGACTCTCTTTGCTCGGTTCATAAATTCCCAATGGCCAGATATAATCTACACCAAGAGCTTTAAGCTCCTTGAAAAATTCAAAGGGCAAATCAATAAGAGTTTTAATTTTATGATTGGTTTGTTGATGTCTGAAGAAAAACTCTCTGATATCGAACTGATATACTATGCTGTGTTTCATTCTTAAATATTAAAATATTTAGCTTCTGGATGATGTATAACTAAAGCTGATGTGCTTTGCTCAGGTACCATTTGATAACCATCCGTCAAATGCACATCGATACGTTCTGGTTTCAAAAGTTTGAAAAGCTTAACCTGATCTTCCAGGTTTGGACAAGCTGGATAACCAAAAGAATATCTAGAACCACGATAACCTTGGTGAAAAAGTTTTTTAATATCAGTTGAATCGGCATAATCAATCTTAAGTTCTTCTCTGATCTTCTTATGCCAGTATTCGGCTAAAGCCTCCGCTGTCTCAACACTCAAACCGTGAAAAAATAAATAGTCTGTGTAATTATTTGACTGATAAAGATACTGAGAATATTCTGAAGCTTGTTTACCAATAGTTACCACAAAGAATCCAACTACGTCTATTTGCTTAGACTCAATTGGTTGAACAAAATCGGAAATGCATAAATTTCTTTTGCCTATTTGCCGTGGGAAAGTAAAGCGAATCAATTCAACTAAATTTTCCTTTTCTAATTCGTTGATGTTCCATATTGAATGAATTTCATCTTCTTTGAGATTTTTAGGTCTATAAATAATTAAATCATTTTTTTCGGACTTAGCTGGGAAGTAACCATAAACAACTTTTGGTTGAAAAAGTTTTTGATCAATTACTTTCTTTTTAAGACTTTCATAAATCGGTAAGACTTTTTCTTCCACCAATCTCTGGTAATCTTCATCTGATAATTTTCTCTTTCTAAACTGCCATTGTCCCCGAAACAGTGCAACTTCATTCACATATTTAAAGACTTCGTCCAGTGGAATATCTTCGATAATTTTAACTCCCCAAAATGTCGGAACTGGAACTTCATCAAGAACTGTTACTTTCGATTTTGTAAAATGGGATTCTTCGTCCAACAAAGCAATTTTTGCTTCGGAACCAACAAGTGTGTCAATTTTATCTTCCTCATTTTCAATCAAATTACTTTCTTCTAGTTTATCAAATAATTTGATTGATTTGATTCGTTCCATAAATCTTAAACCATCAAAAGCATCTTGGGCATATTCAACATATCCCTTATAAATTTTTTTCAGGTCTTGCTCTACAAATCTTCGAGTAAGAGCAGCACCACCAAGAACAACGAAAACTTTTAAGTTTCTTTCATTTAACACTTCTAAATTTTCTTTCATCACTAAAGTAGATTTAACAAGTAATCCACTCATACCAATTGCATCAGCTTTCTCTTGCTCAAATACTTCGATCATTTTTTCAATTGGACATTTAATACCTAAATTGTACACCGTATAACCGTTATTAGTTAAAATTATATCAACCAAATTTTTACCGATATCGTGCACGTCACCCTTAACTGTCGCAAGTACAATTTTACCTTTTGATTCCCCTTGCTTTTTCTCCATGAATGGTTCGAGATAAGAAACAGCAGATTTCATAACCTCCGCACTTTGTAAAACAAAAGGAAGTTGCATCTGACCGCTTCCAAAAAGTTCACCAACTATCCTCATTCCGTCAAGTAAAATATTATTTATGATTTCCAATGCACTATATTGTTGCAGTGCTTCATTAAGATCATCTTGAAGACCTACCTTATTCCCATCAATTATTCTGTTCTTAAGTCGCTCATCTAAAGAAAGCTCCTCTTTATCTTGAATAGTTTTAGTTGCTTCCTTTTTCTCTGAAAAGTAAGCTATAAGCTCCTGCAGTGGATCGTAAACCACTTTTTTTATTTTTTTGTTCATACTATTGTCACAAGAGTATCATTTAACAAATTTCTGTAAAATAAACTCACTTTGTTAATATAAAAAAGCTATAATTCAAAAAAAATTTCTCAAGAAAGAATTAAATTTTAATAAATCAAATCAGTTTGAAAAATCCGGGAGATTAAATAAAATGAAATAGCAAATTGAGAGAATAACTATGAAAAGATTCATACCTTTATTTATATTTTCAATTGCTTTTGGTCTACTCGAATCAATCGTTGTAGTTTATCTGAGACAAATTTATTATCCAGACGGTTTTGCTTTTCCACTAAGAATTTTACAACCAGAAATGATCAAAATTGAAATAGTAAGAGAAATTTCTACCATAATTATGCTTTTATCAATTGGTTATCTGTCAGGAAAAACTTTTATAGAAAGGTTTTCGTATTTCATTTTTAGTTTTGGAGTGTGGGATATTTTTTATTATGCAGGACTTAAATTATTTCTAAACTGGCCTGAAAGTCTTCTAACTTGGGATGTATTGTTTTTAATTCCAATAACTTGGATTGGTCCAGTTCTGGCTCCATTAATTTGTTCAATCGGAATGATATTTATTGCTCTTATAACTATTTTCTTAATCGAAAGATCTCATAAGTTAAAATTTACTGCTCTTAACTTGATTATGATTATCGCGGGAGTTTTTATAATAGTCCTAACTTTTATATTCGATTATGCCAGAATCATTATTCAAAATGATTTTATTAAAGACTTTTTTACTTTGACTGAAAATAAAGAGTTTTGGAATACTATAACCTCATACGTGCCACAAAAATTCAATTGGTATCTATTTTTGGCTGGTTGTTTAATTATTGGAGGAACTTACTTTAAAGTATTTATGAAAAGTTTTAATCATAATAAAAAAAGAAAGTCTACAACTTAAAGTAGTCAGGCGAGTTGAGCCTTCTGATTTCCTCTTTCAAATATTTATCAATTTCAATGTATTTCATAGACTCATCATAACTTTCTGCTGTTTTTAGCTTATCTTGATTTTTCTTAATCTCATATGTAATAACTAATTTTTTTAACTTTCTTATCAAATCATGAGCAATTTCTTTAAGAGAAAAGTTTTCCTGAGTCACTAATGTATCCTGCCAATCCTTACTTACAGTGTACTTTTCAAATATCGCGTCAGCTAATATTGATTTTAGCTCATCATCCTGAATTATACTCATTATTGTAGTTGAGTTAATCACATTTTTATTGTCATACTCATTTTTAATTATCTCAAATATTTCACGAGCTTTTTCATTAAAGAAATCTCTCGAATTAACATAAAGGAAAATAATATCATTCACATTTTTATCACCTTCACAAAGTAACTTTAGCATTTCTTTTTCAACTGGTAACATATTTTCAATTTGCTTTTTCACTTTCTGAATTTCATCGGGGTTTTTCCCTGATATTTCTGAAGCATTTGTGATCTTTTGGGGCTCGTCCAAATACTCTGTCATTGCTTGAAATAAAGAATTCGCTCTTACATTGAATTTTTCTGCAATTTCATTTACAAAAATTTCTCTTCGTACAGGATCTTTAACTTTAGCAGTATACTCAAGTAAGCTTTTAACTACTTTTGTTTTAATTGATGTATCATTTAAATCTTTTTTACTTAAAGAGTAATCGTAAATAAAATCTATATAATTTTTCCCTAGATGTAATTTTTCTTTAAACTTTTGTGCACCATATTTTCTGATAAATAAATCAGGATCCTCATCCTCTGGTAGAGTTATAATTTTAAATTCCAGATCCGTTTTTAATAACAATTCTATTGAACGAATTGCAGCTTTTTGACCCGCTTCATCACCATCGAATATCAGGTTAACATTTTGTGTAAATCTTGAAACCAAATTAAGTTGATCTATAGTCAAAGCAGTGCCGGCTGTGGCAAGAACATTCTTAAATCCATTTTGATATAAACTTAAAAAATCCATGTAACCTTCCACTAATATTACATTGTCCGCTTTCCGAATAAAATCTTTCGCATGGAAAAGTCCATAAAGTGTCTTGCCCTTGACATAAATTCTAGTTTCCGGTGAGTTTATATACTTGGACTGTTTTTCATCACCAATAATTTTTCTTCCACCAAAGGCGATAATCTTTCCAATAGTTGAATAAATAGGGAAAATTATTCTGCCACGAAATATATCATAATACCGATTATCTTTTTTTGAAATTAGACCTAGTTTTTCAAAAATCTCAAATTCTAACTTGTTTTTATTAATGAATGATATTAGCCCATCCCAGGAACTGAGAGCATACCCTAAATTAAACGTTTTAATAGTTTCATCACTAATTCCCCTTGAATGCAAATACTTTAAGGCATTTCTGCCTTCATCAGTCTTTGTAAGATTATCATAGAAATATCTGCCCACGATTTGCGAGTATTCATATAATTTTTCTAATTCTAAATCTTTTTCAACAAAATTTCCTTGTTCATATTCAATAGGTATGTTAAATTTTTTTGAAAGTGTTTCGATAGCTTCAACGAAAGGAATTTTTTCTATTTTCATTATAAATGAAACTGCGTTTCCACCCTCTTTACATCCAAAACAGTGAAACAAGTTCTTATCCGGACTAACTGAAAAAGATGGAGTTCTCTCACTGTGAAAGGGACACAAGCCAACGTAATTCCTTCCTACTTTCTTAAGTCGCACATAGTCTGATACAACATCAACAATGCTAATAGATTCTAAAAGATTTAAAATAGAATCTTGCTTTATTCTCATACTTGTAAATTACGCAATACCAAATTTATGTCAAAAATGGAAATATTTGAGTAATGAATCTAGATGAATTAACAGTATATGATTTGAGCTTATGTTCTTATAATAGATTTAATTTCAAATGAAATCATATTTAACTTCAGGAATTTTCAAATTTCTGTTTCAATCTCAACCCTTGGATAAAAATCTCACGATTGATTGAATCCTCATCAAATTGAAGCTGAAAATCTTTCATAAGGAAATTACCCTGCTGTATCACTGATTTTGCTTCTCTCTCTAATATGGCATAAATGAAATGACCCCAGAAATTTTCAGAACTTAAATAATTAACCGGAACATAATCCCATATGACTAAATTTGCTTGACTCTTAGTATCAAGTAACGAGAAATCACTAAAATAATTTCGAATAAATTTAATTTGATTGATGTAAAGATTTTTGATGAAACTAAAAGAAGTATCAAAACTTTTACCGGCATATCTTGAGAGTAAAAAGAGAGTCTTTATCGTTTTTTTTATATTCGAATGCATACCATCTGTTCCGGGTAAAATGATTAGATTCTCTGATAACTTCTCAAAACGAATTAATCCAACCGAATTGTTCATATTAGAGTCGGGATTCAATGCAATAGCAGCTCCTAATTCAGCAACTTTTTTATACTCTTTTCTTTTTAGATGAATCCCATGAGCAAGAATAGATTTGTGATTAACCAACTCATTTTTAATAAGTCTCTCAAGAGGAAAAGCTTTGAAACGTTTTTTACTTAAGAGTCTATCCGCTTTATCTTCACAGATATGAATATGAATTCCTGTGTCCAATTCCTTTATAAGTTTAGATATTTTTTTTAAGCTTTCATCCTGTAATGTAAATGAAGCATGAAGTCCAAACATCCCCTTGAAGTTATCTCCAGCAAAAGAAATGAATTCGAAATTTTCTTTTAATGCACTCTCACGAAGTTTTTTACCATTTCTATCGGTTGTTTCGAAACAAATATTCCCTTTTAGACCAAACTTCGAAAGTTCTTGTGAAATAAGTTTAAGACTTCCTTTAGTCGCTTGAGGGGAAGAATGATGATCAAAAATATAAGTAGTTCCACTTTTAATCGACTCAATAGCACACATCCAAGCGGAAGCTTTTATCATTTCGTAATCAAGTAAATTATCCAACTTCCACCATAAATTTTTAAGAATGTTGACAAAATTTCCGGTAGAAACTTTTACCTTTATGCCCTTAGCTAAACGTGAATAAATATGTTCGTGAAAATTAATCATGGGAATTGTAGCAATACAACCTTTTGCATCATACTCATTCTCATATGATTTTCCTTTCGACTGAAGAAATTCATCAAAATCTTTCTTATATATATTGCTAATTAATCCATTCGAAATTTCTAAATCACAAAAAACGGGTTGAATATCGTTATTTGCTATTTTTGCAAGCCACAAATTTTTAATCATTAAATTTCGATCCATTTTACAACTCGCAGTTTTTAAGTTCTAACCTTTTCATTGAATTCTTCTATCAATTCATCCCATAATTTCACTGTTTCATATCTTTGCCTCCAGTAATCATCGTCATACCACTGGGCATTTAACTCTTCAACGTCTTTACCTTGTTGCTCAACCCAGGTAAAATACTTCAAATTGTGTATGGTTTTCTTATCATAGTAATTAAGCTCTTTCATAAAATCGATTGATTGATGTTTAAAGATAACATTCCAATCTATCTCGGCTTGTTTGATTGAGTATTTACCCCACTTTTCATTTGCCTCCTGTAATCTTGAACGATACATATCCACTGAGTCTGTAAAAACTGTAAAGATTACGTCATTTTCATTAAACTCAAACCACTTTGCAAGTTTTATTGAACTTAATACATTACTAATAGACGAAATTCCCAGATATGAGAGTTTATTTAATACATCATCATTAACGCCCAAAGATGATAAAAATTTCAATCCTTCATCTTCATTAAACACTCTCAAAATTTTTAGTGGTTGTTCATCATCAATTGCAACTACTACATCAGTATTATTTACGTTATGAATCCATGGCACGTGTTTATCGCCAATTCCTTCAATTCTATGTCCACCATAACCATTCATTAATAAAGTAGGACATTGCAATGCTTCCGAAGCAACAATTTTTATCTGTGGAAATTTTTCCTTAAGATAATCTCCTGCTCCAATAGTTCCAGCTGAGCCTGTCGCACTTACAAATCCACTTAATCTTTTTCGATGATTAAATAATTTCTTGAAAACTTTTTCTATGGCGTTACCGGTAACTGAATAATGGTAAATCGAGTTTCCAAACTCTTCAAACTGATTAAATATAAAATATTCATTACCCAGTGCTTCTAATTCGTGACATTTGTCGTATATCTCTTTTACATTACTTTCACACCCAGGAGTGACAATTACCTCCGAACCTATACTTTTTAACCATTCAAATCTCTCCCTGCTCATCTCTTTCGGAAGAATAGCCACAGAGTGAACATTTAACAAGGCGGAATTAAAAGCTCCACCTCTGCAATAATTACCAGTGGACGGCCAAACTGCTTTATGGTACTCGGGATTAAATTTTCCAGTAACAAGATACGGAATCAATACTCCATAAGTCGCTCCTACTTTATGAGCCCCGGTAGGGAAAAATTTCCCAACAAGTCCTACTATCTTAGCTTTAATCCCTGTTATTTCCTGAGGAATTTCAAGAAAATTAAAATCGCCAATACCTTTTGTGAAGGGATCATTCTGCCAATGAATTCTGAATAAATTTAAGGGATTGAGTTCATTAAAATCGATCCCGGGTAAACGATCTTTAATCTCGTCTGGAATTGTTTCGGGATTTTGTAACTCTTTGAATTTTGGAAGAATTATATTTTTAACTTTACAACGCTGAATTGTTTTTTCAAGAAAAGATTGATTTTCAATTTTCCATTCCCACTTCGACATTTTAATCTCTCTAAGTTTATTTTTATATATCGTTTTAAGTACTAAAAAAATTATAATCCAAATTGGGAGATTAACAGTGCAAGAATCGCTATTGCTGCAGAACCAAGTTGAAGCTCTCTTGGATGTACTTCCTCAAAGATGTCATTATCTGAGTGATGTACATCCATATAACGTTGATTATCTGGAACAAAACCAATTTTAGCCTTTACATTTTTTAATCTAGAAATATCTGCACCACTTCCACCTTTTCTAATCCAATCAATTTTGGCGAGACTCAAATAAGGTAAAAACTTCTGTAAGTCCAAAATAATATTGGAATCAGCCTCCACAGAAAATCCACGTGGGGTAAACCCGCCGCGATCTGATTCAATAGCTGCTATATGAATTTGTTCAGTAGATTGTGCGTAGTTATTGTATTCAATTCCACCGATTGAATTAAATTCTTCTCCCATAAATAGAACACAACGAATAGTTCTTTTAGGATTAAAATTCAACCGCTTGATTAAATCCAGAGCCTCCATAGAATGTATTACGCCTGTCCCGTTATCGTGAGCACCACACCCTTTATCCCAGCTATCAATGTGTCCACCAACTAAAACTACTTCATTTGGTAATTCACATCCTCGAATCTCTCCAATAACATTATATGAAATTGTGTCATCAAGAGATTTACATGAAAGTTTAATATACAGTTCGAGATTTGGTTCAACTTTAATTGCATTAACTAAAAAGTCCGCATCGAGATTTCCAATCACAACTGCGGGAATTCTTGGAATTGAATCATTATACCTAAGAATTCCAGTGTGAGGAGTATTATCATGTTTTGTAGTAATTGAACGAACAATCACACCCACTGCCCCATACTTTGCTGCTTCAATTGCACCGTAAATTCGCTGGTCTACGGCTTTCCCATAAGCACTAAATGTTTCTACTTCTCCAAAATCAAGTGAGCGATTAAAAAAAACAAAATTACCTTTCACCTTATCTCGTTTTGTATACAATTCCATAAAATCATGAACAACCACAACTCTCCCACTAACTCCATTATCTCCAGTGCCTATACTTCCGCCTAAAGCCGTAATATTAAGTTTTTTCCCACTATACTCTTTGGATTTAATTATTTGGCATTCTTCCCTATCTCCCCTGATCCATACAGGAACTCTTACCGGTTGTAACCAAACAGAATCAAAACCTGATTCTATCATCTTCTTTCTTGCCCACTCTATTGCATTATAAGAATTGGAAGATGCAACCAATCGTGGACCAATTTCACAAAGCTCTTTTAACCAGTAATAACCTTTTCGATCTTCCAATGAACGACGAACAAGTTGTTTACTCAAGTTTAAAAACTCATCAATAGAAGTTTGCCCGCAGAGAATTGAAAAGGAATAAATACAAATTAATAAACTAAGTTTGGAGGTTTTCATTCGAATCAAATTTGAAAGATAAATTAGAAAAGATATTCCTCTTCTTTTTCTTCTTTTCCTTCTTGTTTTCTCAGAGGTTTGACTCTATAATATGGTTCTATTTCTGAACCAATGAATTTGATAGTCGCAAGTATCACACCTAAATCATCAAGATAACCAATGAGCGGTGCCAGATCAGGTACTGTATCAAGAGGTGCAATAAAGTAAATTAATGCCGAAACAACTATTAATTTTCGATACCATTTAACAGAATTATCTTTCAAATAACGATAAAGTGCGATCAAATCTTCAACAAAGGAAATTTTTTTCTCTACCTTTTTCAATTTCTCCGGGAGTTCTTTATCAATGTACTCAACTTTTTCATTAAATTTATTTTCATCTTCTGCTGTTACGAGCATTTCCTTACCAATATTTTTCATAATTAAATCTCCTTTGATTAATCAAAGTTATAAAAATTAGATTGAATAAATAAACACTTACTTCATAATTGATAACATAAAGCCACGTATGATTTTTAATGAAATATAATTGGATCATTCTCATTTCAAAAAATGCATGCACTAAGAAGTAAATTTTTTCTCCCTGAAACTCTTGAACTTTCTAAATGAAAATTTAATCAAGTTCTCCAAAATATTTTTAACTTTGTACAGAGATGCACGGAAAGGGATAAAATAAAAGTTATTATCACTCCTTTTAGAAAACCTAACCAGGGTGTTATTGCCATTTTATTCAACAATAACATTAAGCCTGATAGATGTAAAATTGGAATAACAAAATTATTTATGCCTGCATAAGCTATCATAGGGTTTTGTCCATTTGTAACTAAAAGGTTAATCCATTTAGTTCTTTTAAACACATCTATAATTATCGAAAAGAAGATGATTGTACAAATTGCTAGTCCCGAAGTCACAAAATAATAACTCATAGTCGCTTTATCTTTCTTTATACCACCTTCATATGGTTCGAAAAAGAGTCCAAGCACTAACCAATAAGCAGCCCATGTAAACAATTCCTTGTATAGTTTTTCGGTGGAGTTGTTTGTTTTGCTCATGAAAAAATATCCCACTAACAGAAGTAAAAATGTTAAAATAACTGTTTCCACTATCCATCTATTGTATAAACCAATAAGTAATTCTAATACAATGAAAAACATAAGGAAAGCAATGAAAATGTATTGAATTGAATTCCAACTTTGGGAGAAATCTTCGTCTTTTGATTTCATCCATTTAAGAATCAAATCACCTGCAATCGTTCCCGGAATTACAATAAATAAGTATTGTAAATAATACAGTTTATAAATCCAGGGTACAGGAGAAAAATTCCACAGTTCAGTTACCCATCCGCCTAATGGTTGGGGCATATTTGATAGACGAATTGCTATCATTATTCCAAGGATACCAATTCTTAATAACCAGTTATTTCGTGTAACTAACCAGAATAGGGAACCAAGTACAGCCATATTTGTCAGAACAACAATAATGATATCACTACGAAACAATGAAAATCCTGAACCATCAGGATATTTTAACAAAGAAAGTAAAATTATGGCACCTGACCAACCCAGAATTCTCAGAAATAATTTAAGATATTTATTCCAATTATCTGGAAAACGTGTGTAGATTGGAAATAATAATAAAAAGGCAAGCAATGCTAATGAAAAGATTTCAATTGTTGGCGATTTACTGATAACATAAGGTCGAATTGCCTGAACATATAAAGCAAAAAATCCAAGTAAAAATCCGCGTTCTAAAATTCCTAAAGAAATTTTCCATTCAGGTATTCCCTGCTCAATTCTCCTATTGATTGCAAGTGGAAAAGCAGCACCCATAGCGAAAAGAAAAAATGGAAAAACTAAATCGACCCAGGTAATTCCTGGAATGGTAGGAATCCATTTATGTTCAGGAGGAGGAACCTGAGCATGGTACATCCAACCAGGTAAAGTATTCACATGAAATGGAATCTGTCCCGAAAGTATCATTGTTAGAATAGCAAAACCTCTAAGTGCATCTAGCTGAAGAGCACGTTTGGAAGTGATATTGATATTAATTTCCATTTTTATTCCAAATTTTTATGCAAGTTATAACATCATGAAAAAATTTTTAAATGATAAATATTAAACATCAGTTTTGATTAAAGAAATTTTGTAGTTAGATTAAAATAAAAAGAGTAAAGGCTATGCTCACAGAAAATAAATATATAGTACCCGCGTTTATTTTATCAGTATTTTTTGTTATAGGAGTTTTGATAATTGGAGAAGCATGGAGAAATCATACACGGACCAATCAAACAATTACAGTAACAGGTTCAGCAAAAAGAATGATAGTATCAGATCTTGGAATTATTCGTGCGAATTTAAATGCTCAAGCTGCCCAACTACAGGATTCATATAGAGATATTCGAAATCAAATTCCACCTCTTAAAGAATATTTAAAGTCTAAAGGCATTTCCATCGACTCATTGGAATTTTACGCTCCAACAAACTATCCGATTTATGAATTTACTTCAACGGGAATTCAGACAAATAGAATTATTGGATATGTATGGAACCAGAATTTTTCAATCATGTCAAAAGATGTAGCTAAAATAAAAGAAATTTCCCTTGAACTTTCTCAATTAGTTGAAAGAGGTGTTAATCTTCAGAACATTCAACCCGAGTATCACTACACTAAACTAGCAGAATTGAAAATTGAAATTCAATCCGAAGCAGCTAAGGATGCCATGGAGAGAGCAAGAAAAATAGCTGAAGCTACTGGAAGTAAATTAGGGCGCCTAAGAAGTGCCAGAATGGGAGTCTTACAAATAACTCCCAGATTTTCAAATATGATTTCTGATTATGGTATTAATGATCTTTCCTCAATTGAGAAGGAAATTACTGCAGTAGTTAACGCTGCTTTTGAAATTAGATAAGTTTGGTTAAATATCAGATTGTTTGATGATAGGTTTTGAATTTATATAATTGTATAATACTTCAATTGTTTCTTCTTTAATATCCAATTCAACCTGAAGAATATCACGAATAGAGACGACACCAATGAGTTTTTCTTTTGATGTAACTAATAAATGTCGAATGTTTGCTTTTTTCATTTTGGCAAGAGCATCTAAATAAGTTTCATTTTCATCAGCCACAATTAAATTGACAGTCATAACTTCAGAAACTTTAACTTCTGCAGGATTCTTCTTTTCTGCAATAACACGTTGCATTAGGTCTCGCTCGGAAAAAACACCGACCAACTTATTCCCATCGAAAACCGGAACCAGTCCAATTTTATGTTCGCACATAAATTTACATGCTTCTTGAACTGTTATATCTTTATGAACTGTAAGTAAAGGTCTGTTGCCGATTATTTCTTTTAATGTCTTCATAAGAGTCAATTCTTTTCTAATTTATTAGATTCAGTGACGCTTTCGTAAGATTCAAAGAGCATGCCCCACTCGGTTTCCTTCAACCATTTTTTGAATAATTTTTTATCTTTAAGAGGCCATCGGTAGTAATCGTGATAAAATTCTGACCCAAATATGAATAGATGTACAAGTGGAGTTCTGAAGAAAAAGTTCTGAATTGATTTCAATGGTCCAAACCATAATAAATCACCAACGAGACTTGCACCATTGTCACCAACAAAGAAATTCCAATTTTCATTCGATACATCATCACCTACAATTTCAATATCTCGTGGTTCTCCGACTCCAAGTCCCATTTCATGAGCAACTCTAATATACTCAATACTCATTGGGTCAAATCCCATTAGTTTTGCTGCTACTGAGTCAATAGCTACTTGGTCACCACTTGCGAGAATTACATTTTTGACTACTGGAATCATTGTGCGAGGACCGGGTCCATTCCCCGCAGTTGTGCCATCCATGACAGCAAAAATTCCTGTATGAATTTCCTTTTGTATTTGTAGTAAATCAACCAAAGTTTTATGAATCCATGAATGAGTATAGTGTCTTTTTGTATTCAACAATCCACCAAAAGCATTTTTCATTGCTCCAGTAGTAGTAGTGTAGATGTGACATTTAACAGTTGGAAGATGTACAATATTTTTCCCAAGGAAGTAATCTGGAATTTTAATACCTTCTGGATAGATGTGATCAAGCACTAACATTCTTGCACGGGGCTCGTACTTAATCCATTTCATGTCCTCTTCTTTAAAATTAAATAATACCGGTATATTATATTTTCTGAAAATTGGTTTGTATTTATTCAGATCTTCTCCCTTAAATGCATCTGTCACAACAGTTTTGTTTTGTACACAAACTAAATCGTCAAAGCCAAATTTCCTTAGACCAAGTATGGTTCCTTCTAACTGCCAGGGAGTAGTATTTGCTGCCGGAAAGGGATAATGCCAGGAAATATTGTCTTTGAGAATTGTTGTTGCCGATTTATCAAGATAATTTTCAACTTCTGCTAATTCAAGCAAACGTTGATAATCTTCTAATACTCTTTTTGCCGAAGTTCTTAATACTGCAACTTTTGATTTCATTCTACTCGTCTCCTATAACTTGATAGTTAAAAATATAAAAAAAATCATTACTAAAAAATTTATTTTATTTTCACTGACTTAAACTTTTTAGCGTACTTTTTGGTAAGAGAAAGATAAAGATTTTTATGTTTCTTACTTGGCTCAATGTGAGTGTGCTCCCACCATTCATTCCACGATGTTATTAAAATAAAATCAGGGTTGGATTCAATTGCTCGAATAAAGGTTTCCTGAAAATACTTTCCGTCATTCCTTTCTTTGTAAAAACCTTTTCTTTTTGGAATTTTTCTTTCATCGTATCCCGGCTGAACTGTCGCAGTCCATATTTTTTGTGCCCCACTAAGCAAATAATAGTTTTTTACAATTTTTGAAACTGGTTCATATTCCCTTTTTAAATCATCCAATAATATTACGCCATACTGATGTAAACCATCAAAAACTTCTAATGCAGCTAAATCGTATGACATAGCAATAAATGTTGCGTCTAAACTTTCAGACCTAAGCCTACGAATAATTCTCCTCCAGGTATCGATAGGAATCTCATTTGTCGCCCATATAAAAATCAATGGTTTATCAAAAATTTTTATAACTGATTTATGGGAAGAATAATTTGTAATTAAATATTTAAGATTTTCGTAAAGTTCAATTTCAGTTCTTGGACCATTTTCTGTTAATGTCTCGAGATAAAATGCAACCTTAAAATTGTTTCGATCACTTAACTTTAAAAACTTTTTGATGTTAGAATCAGAATAGGAGTTTGGTTCATCCCATGAGCAGATAAATCCATCTATTCCGTTTGATTTGGCTTGACGAATATGTTGTAGCATCACCCTTTCATCACTTGAAGAATAAAAGCTAACTGGCGTGTCATCCAATGGAAAAATAAACCAATTATTCTTTTTATACCATAGATAGTAAAAGGCAAGAATTAATTTGGGAATTTCGATCAAATGTCGCTTTTCAGAAATAAATTTGTATTCTTGTTTGAAGCGAAAACTAAATGCGAATTTTATTTCGTTCTCACCGCTACCATCTTCAATATTTTTGCTGTGAACTTTTGAAAAAACCTCTTCAAAAATATCTTCCTTTAATACAAAAAATTTAACCTCCGATTTCCCGATCGAACCTTTCTTTAATAAAAAATTCATATTATACAAATCTTGAGCTTTCAAAAGCACATCTACCACAATCCTTGAACGTTTTTCTCTTAAATCCAACTTTTGAGTTAATTTAATTTCATCATAAAACAATTTGAAATCCAAATTTTCACCTTCCACTGCAAAAACTCTCATAGTGATAATTTCAGGAAAGCTCTTCAACTTTAAAATCGTCCAATCCGATGTGGTGGAAATTTGAATTCTAAACAAAATTGTATCGTTATTTTTATTTGAATAACCACTGGTTAAAAGAAACATTGATAAAATAACTTGTAAAATTGTTAACTTCATGTTAAACATTTAATTCAATTACTCACATTTCTGATTAAAATTAATTTGATTAATGATTCAAAATATAAAAATTATCACCGAAAAATTGCTAATGTTCAAATACAAATAATTCCATATCAAATAATTTTTCTAAATTTGTAATTGAATAAAAAAATTAATGAGGAAAGTATGAATAAATTAACGATCGATAATTTGCAACTAAAAGGTAGGAGGGTACTTGTCAGAGTAGATTTTAATGTTCCACTAGATGAAAACCAGAATATAACCGACGACACAAGAATAAGAGCAACACTTTTAACCATTCAAAAAATAATTAATGAAGGTGGTCGTCTAATTTTAATGAGCCACCTGGGCAGACCAAAAGGTAAGCCAAATCCAAAATACTCCCTAAAACCGGTTGCTAAAAGATTGAGCGAACTTCTCGATAAAGAAGTAAAATTTGCTAATGATTGTATTGGTGAAGAAGCAGTTCAGTTAGCAAATTCATTAAAAGATGGTGAAGTTCTACTTCTTGAAAATTTAAGATTTTATGAAGAAGAAGAAAAAAATGATGAGGATTTTTCCAGGAAGTTAGCTTCATTAGGTGATGTTTATGTTAACGACGCATTCGGTAGTGCTCATCGTGCTCATGCCTCCACTGAAGGTGTAACAAAATTTTTCAAGGAAAACGCCGCTGGCTATCTTATGCAAAAAGAAATTGAATACTTATCAAAAGCAGTTGGTAATCCTGAACGGCCATATACAGCAATACTTGGCGGAGCAAAAATTTCTGGTAAAATTGATGTTATAAAAAATTTGATGAATAACGTTGATAATTTACTTATCGGAGGTGGAATGGCTTTCACTTTCTTGAAAGCTCAGGGACTTGAAACTGGTAACTCTCTCATCGAAGAAGATCGAATTGAGATGGCTAAAGAAATTCTTGATAAAGCAAAAGCTCAAAATGTGAATTTAATTCTTCCTTTGGATGTTGTTATTGCTGATGTTTTCGATAACAATGCAAAAACAGAAGTTGTGGAAATAGATTCAATAAAACCAGGATGGCAAGGTCTTGACATAGGTCCTAAAACAATTGAATTGTTTAAATCATATATAGAAAAATCCAAGACGGTTGTATGGAACGGTCCTATGGGAGTTTTCGAATTTGATAATTTTGCAAAAGGAACTTTTGAAACTGCCAGAGCATTAGCAGAAGCTACAGAAAAAGGTGTCACTACAATTGTCGGTGGTGGTGATAGCGCTGCTGCAATATCCAAGTCAAATTTAGAAGATAAAGTTTCCCACGTGTCAACAGGTGGTGGTGCTTCATTAGAGTTCCTTGAAGGAAAAGAGCTACCTGGAGTTAAAGCTCTAACCAGTATTTGATGATTGAATTTTCACACAGGGGCCACACCCACCTCAACAACCCCTAAAGCCTAAATTCCCCCTCTAAAATGTGGCTCCTGTGCTTTTATTTTTATATGATGCATATGGAATTAAACTTTTATAAATTTTTCCGTATTTTTTGTTTGATTAACATAGGATTTAATGATGTCTTTAAGAGATAGATATTATCGACCTTCATTTTTCGGTGGTTTTTCTTTTTTCCCGCCAATTATCAAATTTCTTATGATTACTAATGCAATTATTTTTATTATTCAATTATTCTTTGGACAATTTTATTACACAGATGAATTTGGATCTCAACACTCCCTGGAAAATTTAATCTTGAAATACTTCGCATTGATGCCAATTAGTAGCGGTTTTCTTCCATGGCAACTAATCACTTTTCAATTTTTGCACGGTAATTTTTCTCATATCTTATTTAATATGCTTTACCTTTGGATGTTTGGAACTGAACTCGAAAACTTGTGGGGCTCAAAAAAGTTTTTAATTTACTACCTAACATGTGGAATTGTAGCCGGACTCACTCAATTATTTTTAGCACCAATCTTTGAAGGAAACGTGGCCCCTACTGTAGGTGCATCAGGTGGTATTTACGGATTACTTATGGCATATGCAATCCTATTTCCAAGAAGACCAATTTACCTTTACTTCTTTATTCCAATTCCTGCTATGTATCTTATTGGTTTTTTAATATTAATTGAACTTTTCTCTGTTGGTGACTTGTCGTTAACTGCTCATCTGGCTCACATCGGTGGAGCATTTTGCGGTTTAATTTACCTAATGATAGAAAAATACTTTAATTTCTCACTCGATGATTTGATTATTAATTTATTCTCTAAACGAAAAACACGATATGAATCTAAGTATAACAACATTTATGACGTAGAATATTATGACATTGAAGAATCTCAAAGCACCCATCCCTCTGACGAAATCGATCAAACAGAGGTCGATCGTATACTCGATAAAATAAGTAAATATGGATATCAAAGTCTTACATATGAGGAAAAAAGGATCCTTGAAGAAGCTAGTAAAAAACTTTAATTCCAAAAAATTAATCCTATTAATTTCTTTTTTATCTTTATTTATATTAATTTTTTTTGTTTGCAAGTCAAATCAAGTGATTGAAGAACAGACTTTTGTTAATTTATATTCTGACCTTTTGGTGACAAAAGAACTCTATCGAGGTAATGATTCTCAATATTTCAAGGCTCGCGATTCTCTCTATAAACTCTATAAAGTCAATAATTTGATGGTGGAACAAACCCTGAGATTTTACAACTCAGATGTAGAAAAATGGAATAAGTTTTTCCAAAAAGTGATTAAAAGACTTGAAACGTATCCTGCTATAATCAATCTACCAGAATAAAATTCGAAACATAATATGAATCCAGTAGAAGTAATTCTCAAAAAAAGAAATGGTCAAAGATTGTCTTCTGATGAATTGAAATTCTTTATCAATGGTTATTTGAATGAAGAGATTCCTGATTATCAAATGTCCGCTTTTTTGATGACCATTTTTTTTAATGGTATGAGTGATGATGAAACAGTTACTTTAACTGAAATAATGCTTCGTAGCGGAGAAATTCTTGATTTATCTGAAATTAAAAACAAAAAAGTCGACAAACATTCAACAGGAGGTGTAGGAGATAAAACATCCCTTGTCATAGCTCCGATTACTGCAGTAAACGACGTGGCTGTTCCAATGATTAGTGGCAGGGGTCTTGGACATACCGGTGGAACTTTGGATAAGCTTGAGTCAATCCCGGGTTTCAGAACAAATCTTTCTATAAAGGAATTTTATAAGATTATAAACAAGAGCGGAGTTTGTTTGATTGGCCAGACTAACGAGATTGCACCAGCCGATAAAAAAATTTATGCACTCAGAGACGTAACAGGTACAGTTGAATCGATACCACTAATCTGTGCAAGTATAATGAGCAAAAAATTAGCAGAAGGCTTAGATGGACTTGTTCTTGATGTAAAGTGTGGCAATGGTGCTTTTATGAAAAAATTCGATGACGCCGAAAGACTAGCAACCAACCTTAAAAAAATTTCTGAATCTTTTGGTGTAAAAACAATTGCTTACATAACGAATATGAATCAACCACTCGGTAATTATGTTGGTAACTGGCTTGAGGTTGTTGAGTCTGTCAAAATACTGAAAAATGAAATTCATAACGAACTAACTGAATTATGTAACGTTTTAGCTGGTACAATGATTTATCTTGGTGGAAAATCAAACTCGATTGAAGAAGGCATTAAATTATCGAGAGACGCAATTGAAAGTGGTAAGGCTTATGACAAATTTTTAGAAATAGTAGAAAATCAGAATGGTGATATTAGTTATATTGAGAATTTAACAAAGTACCCAAATTCGAAACATAAAGTATCAATCAATGCTGATAGAAGTGGATTTATTTCGGAAATTAAAAATTTTGAAATTGGGATGTTAGGAGTTGAAATAGGAGCTGGAAGAATGAAACATACCGATACAATCGACCCTAAAGCAGGTTTCATCTTTTATAAGAAGGTAGGTGATCTAGTTACACAGGGAGATTTAATTGCTGAAATGTTCACAGATAAGGATGAGCTTGAATACTTTAGAAATAAACTTCATTCATACATAATTATCTCTGATAAAAAACCTGATGAAGAAAAATTAATCTTAAAAGTCATATAGATTTTGAGATGAACATACAAAAAATTTTGATTGCCATTGGAATAATATTTCTATTAATTGGTTTATTGTTTCCATACATAAGTAAACTTCCTTTGTTCCGTTTACCTGGAGATATAGTAATTGATAAACCTAACTTTAAGTTTTACTTCCCAATTACATCTATGATTCTTTTAAGTGTAGTACTTTCTATTATTTTTTGGATAATTAGAAAATTCTTTAGTGGTTAATTGAACTCTTATAGAAAGGAATTTTAAGCAATATAGTTTACATTTAATAAAATTGAATTAATAATACTTTAACATTTTTAAAACAAGAAAGTTTTCAGTCAAACCTGAAAGCTTTTTGTCATTGTGCAAAATTAAAAATTAATCAGGCAGGTAATTTGTTAATAAATTTTGCAAGTTTCGACTTCTGGTTAGACGCTTTGTTTTTGTGAATTATACCCTTAGTTGCCAGCTTATCTAACAATGAAACGACTTTATTGTATGCTTGCATTGCCGCTTCTTTGTTTGGTGCATTTCTAACGTTCTTAATCGCGGTTTTTAAAGTACTTTTCTTTTGACGATTCTCAGCTCGCCTTTTCAAACTCTGTCTATGTCTTTTCAGAGCTGACTTGTGTGTTGCCATTAAGTCTCCTTAATTTTCTACAAATTTATTGAAATTGCTTTTCTATTCCAATTGATTAACTCCTGGCCTCGTCTTAGTTAGTTCATAATTTTTTTGATTACTAAAATTCAATCAAATTATTAAGAAATTTATTCTTCAAAAATTTCAATTTGAAAAATTCTAGATCAAATCACTTTTTTCGTTGAGTTTTTCTTTTACTTTTAGTTATAGGCTTTGAAGACTTCGTCTTTGACTTCACAGCTTTTTTAGTCTCCATGGAATTTTTAGATTTTTTAACCACCGCTTTCTTTAATTTAGATTTTATTCTTTCAGTTGACTTTTTTGTCGAAGCTTTCTTCTTTTTAGTGGTAACTTTTGTGACCTTCTTTGAAATTACCTTCTTTTGAGGCTTGACTGATATTACTTTTTCACTTTTTATTTTACTCGCAACTAAATTTAACGCACTCCCCGCTTTGAACCACTCAATCTGCTGTTCATTATAAGAATGATTCAATAAAACTTCATCAACTGTCCCATCCGAATGCTTTACGAACATTTTAACAGATTTATTTGGTGCTAATTCATTCAAACCTATTATACTTATTCTATCATCTTCAAGGATTTTGTCATAATCTGCAGGGTCAGCAAATGTAAATGCCAGAATCCCTTGCTTTTTCAAGTTTGTTTCATGAATTCTTGCAAATGACTTAGCAATGATTGCTTTACCATTTAAATATCTTGGCTCCATAGCGGCGTGTTCTCTGGAAGAACCCTCACCATAGTTCTCATCACCTATCACAATCCAACCAACATTCATTTTCTTATAATCTCTAGCAACTTCAGAAATTGCCTTATACTCACCAGTAAAAATATTTTTCGTTTTTCCTGTTTCATTGGTGAAGTAATTGAGTGCTCCTAAAAACATGTTATCTGAAATTTTATCCAGATGCCCACGATATTTTAGCCAAGGTCCAGCTGGAGAAATATGATCAGTAGTACATTTGCCTTTTACTTTAACTAAAACAGGTAAATCTATAAAATCTTTTTCGTCCCATTTTTCAAAAGGACTTAATGCTTGAAGTCTTTCACTATCTTTTCGAATAACAACTTCTATTTCTGAGCCATCCACTGCAGGAGGAACGTAACCTTCTTCATCCACCACAAAACCATTTCGTGGCAATTCTAAACCCTGTGGTGGAACTAATTTAACTTCTTCACCTTTTTCGTTAATTAATGTATCTGTTAATGGATTGAAAGTAAGTTTACCTGAAATTGCAAGAGCTGTAGTTATTTCAGGACTTGCCACAAAGGCTAATGTTTCAGGATTACCATCATTTCGCTTTGCAAAATTTCTGTTAAACGAAGTTACGATAGTGTTTTTTTCACCAATTTGAATATCCATTCTTTTCCACATACCGATGCAAGGTCCACAAGCGTTAGCTAATATAGTTCCTCCAATGTCAGTTAAAACTTTAAGTTGTCCATCTCTTTCAATAGTCGCTCTAATTTGTTCAGAGCCTGGCGTTATAGTGAACTGAGTTTTAACTTTCAACCCCATTTCAAGAGCTTGTTTTGCAACTGAGGAAGCTCTTTCAATATCCTCATAGCTTGAATTCGTGCAGCTTCCGATGAGTGCAGCACTAATTTTTTCAGGGTAATTGTTTTGTTGAACAGCTTCTTTCATTTTGGAAATAGGCCAAGCAATGTCAGGAGAAAATGGACCATTTAAATGTGGTTCTAATTCAGATAGATTAATTTCAATAATTTTATCAAAAAACTTTTCAGGCTCTAACTCAATTTCAGGATCAGCAGCAAGGTAATTCACAGCTGATTGCGCAAGTTTTAATGCACCTTCGGCTACAACATCTCTACCCGTAACATTCAAAAAATCAATCATCCTATGATCAAATGGAAAAATTGAAGTTGTTGCTCCAACTTCCGCACCCATATTACAAATTGTGCCTTTACCAGTACAAGATATGGTTCTTGCTCCTTCTCCAAAATATTCAATAATATATCCCGTACCGCCCTTCACGGTAAGTATACCTGCAAGTTTTAAGATGACATCTTTTGGAGATGTCCAACCATTTAGTTCTCCTTTTAATTTAACTCCAATCAGTTTTGGAAATCGTAATTCCCAAGGCATCCCCGCCATTACATCAACAGCATCTGCACCTCCCACACCAATAGCTAACATCCCAAGTCCACCTGCATTTGGAGTGTGAGAGTCAGTTCCAATCATCAATCCACCTGGAAAAGCATAATTTTCAAGTATAACCTGGTGAATAATACCTGCTCCCGGCTTCCAGAAACCAATACCATACTTTTTTGAAACCGATTCAAGAAAATCATAGACTTCCTTATTTTCATCAAACGCACGCAATAAATCGGGTTTAGCACCAACTTGAGCTTGTATTAAATGATCGCAATGAACTGTTGTTGGAACCATCACTTTTGGAATTCCCACAGACATAAATTGAAGCAAAGCCATTTGGGCAGTGGCGTCTTGCATGGCTACTCTATCAACTCTAAATTCAACAAAATCTTTTCCTCTCTCAAAAGGTCTGGTAGGAATTTCCCATGAATGGGCATATAGGATTTTTTCAGCATATGTTAATGGTCTGCTTA